>WSZW01000034.1 GCA_013139905.1 archaeon | reverse complement strand
TTCTTCCAAACCTGTTTCTGTAGGTTTTTTTATCGTATATTCTTTAAGAAAAGATTTACCTACTAAATATTTTGTAAAATTCGGTACTTCACAAACTCCTTTTTGTACAAATGAGCGATTCTCACCAGCACAAATTCTAGAATCATAATTCTCTGGTAGTGTTAAATTTTCTGGTTTTTTAAATACTTGAAGTGTTGCCATATTGCAGTAATAGTAGTGAATATTTAAATTATTATCTTCAAAAAGTGCTTATATGGGCGAAAAAGAGTATATTTTCAATAAGTTCGTCTTTCATCATCGTCTACTTCTAAGTTTAGCCAATAGCCGAAGCATCTCTAGATATAGCCAAATCAAAGTAACCATTAATCCAAACGCGCCGTACCACTCCATGTATTTTGGAGCACCCATTTCAACGCCTTTTTCAATAAAATCAAAATCAAGAACTAGATTCAAAGCTGCAATTACAACAACAAATAAACTAAAAAGAATTCCGAAAGTCCCGCTTTCATGAATCAAAGGAATGCTGGAACCAAAAAAACCAAGAACCATATTTACAAGATACAAAAGCATAATACCGCCGGTTGCAGCCACAACACCAAGCTTAAAATTTTCCGTTGCTTTAATTACACCGGATTTATACGCCATTAAAAGTACAAACAAAGTTCCAAATGTAAGAACCACAGCATCAATAACAATGCCGGGATACGACATTTCAAACATTGCAGAAATACCCCCAAGAGCAAAACCTTCAAGCAATGCATATATTGGCGCCGTATATGGAGCCCATGTTTTCTTAAAAATCGTAATAAATGCAAAAATCAAACCGCCAATAAAACCACCCATCATCAACAAAGAAACAGAAGCACTTCCGTTTAAAAACATACTCCAGGTTTTAGATGCCGTGAATATAACAAGCAAAAGCATAATTAATGTCTTGTTAACCGTTCCCTGAAGGGTCATCTTTTCGCCAACAGTACCAGTATTATCAAATGTCTTTGAATTTAGTGCAGGATTAGCAGTTCTCATCATAAGTATTTTTTATGGCTGTGTGTTTATATGTATTTGCTTGTTTTTATTCCTTTTTGGGTTAATATCCTGTAACTTTCTGCAATCGGATAATTTATTTTAATAATCTATATTTTTTCAATAGTAACATCAAAAGATTAAATTTTAACCATTGTATCCGCCATCAACCTTCAGTGTGCTTCCGGTGATGTAATTCGCATCTTCCGACGATAAAAAAAGTATTGTTTTTGCAATTTCTTCAGGATTTGCAAATCTTTTTAGATATATTTTTTTTGTTTCTTCATCAATAAATTCTTGAGGTAAATCTTTATTCATACTAGTTTCGACCCATCCGGGTGCAACTGAATTAACTCGTATTGTTGGTGCTAATTCATTTGCTAGATTTTTTGTAAGGTTTATAACGCCAGCCTTTGAAGCATCATAATCCATACAGTCGGGAGATAAACTATTTATCCCATTTGTGGATGACACATTAACAATTATGCCATTTTTTTGTTTTTTCATATACTCCGCAACATATTTAGAACAAAGAAAAACACCAATTAAATTTACGTCTAGAGTTTTTTTCCATTGTTTAACTGTTTTTTCTTTAAATGCTGTGTCAAAAACCACACCTGCATTGTTTACAAGTATATCTATTTTACCGAATGTTTTTATGGTCTTTTCAACCATTTTTTTTACTTGTTTTTCATCAGAAACATCACATTTAACAGCAATTGCATCCGACCCTAACTTTTTGATTTCAGTAATAACTGATTTGGCTTCATCATTCAATAAAGAATCATTAACAACTATATTTGCACCTTCTTTTGCAAATAAAATAGCTGTTGCTTTTCCAATACCTCTACTAGAACCAGTTACTATTACGACTTTGTTTTTAAATCTCATATGAATCTTTTATACCTTAATAAATTTACATACGTCCTTCCGTGCACGTTCGCGTTTCTCCTGATGTTTTTCCAAGAACTTAACTATTAATTCCGCGCAATGTTTCTTATCATCACCGCACATCAATTTGCCGGCAATGCAATCATCATAAACATTCTTCAGTTCGCTATCCTCATCCATCAAATGATACGTGTAAAGCTCATATATCGCACATTTGTGCGGTTGCCCACCTTTTTTCTTTTGCTCTTCCAAAGTTTCCCTGCCACCCGTAAGTGCGCGCATAACTTTTTTCCGAGCAGCATTAGGTGTATCGGTAAGCGCAATATACGATTCAGGTTTCGAAGATGACATTTTACCGCCCTGCAACCCGCTCATAAATTTGTTGTATGTGGATGATGGCGCCATAAATTTAAACTCTTTAAATCGAGACGCAATATCTCGTGTAAGCCTAATGTGCGGGTCTTGGTCAGTCCCAACAGGAACAACAGTGGGGCATGATCCCTGTTCCATTTGAGGGTATAAAATATCTGCAACTTGCGTTAAAGCAGATACAATTTTTCCGGGAGTAAGACTATCCGTACCATAAATAGCCTTTAATTCGTTGAATGTAACATGTTTAGCAATCATTTTAGATAACGTTTGATACCTAGAATTCCCCTTGCTTTGAAAATAGAAATGACACTTTTCAGGGTTTATTCCAAGCGCAATATAATTAAGTAAATACTCCTCAATCGCAAGCTTTTCAATTTCTTTCATGCTAAGCCCACGAGTAGCATAAGCTTCAATATCTGCAACGCAAATATAGACCTCTGCACCCATTTGTTGATAATATATTATCTGGTCTGCAATCATTTTATGGCCGAAATGAAACTTGCCGGAAGGCATAAGACCTGTTAGCATAACAAACTTTTTCTTGTTAGCAATAGCATTAGCTACGCGCCCAAAATCCCGATGTCCGTAAATGATATTTCGAAGCATAAACTTGTGCGGTGTTGGCACTTTTTTAATCACATTTGAAAACGGCGAAATTCCAAATTTCGCTATAACTTTAGAATAATCTTCTATCTTCATAGACCCCCATGGGTCGATTTTATCATTTCTTGAAAGTTTCTCAGTCATTTTTAATCACAATTATTTTATTATTAGATTGTTTAGTTTATAATTCTTCCTTTGTTTTAATGCCTCTGCTTTTTTTATTGTAGCGTTAACCAATATATCAATTGTATTTATTTTATGTATGTTTTCATTTTCAAGCATGACCGCAAATTCAGTACATCCCAAAATCACAGGCAAATTAAAATCCCGTGTATGTTTTTCACATATATTTTTCACAACATCTATTTGTTTTTGTTTGTTATCTCCTTTATTGAAACAAAAAACAGCATCGCTTAAATTCGCAAGTTCTTTTTTCGTAGGCTCAATTATGTTGCCGCAATCAAAACGGTAAAGTC
The DNA here is from genome assembly GCA_013139905.1 of archaeon. Taxonomy (GTDB): domain Archaea; phylum EX4484-52; class EX4484-52; order EX4484-52; family B79-G9; genus GLR112. The sequence continues at coordinate 14,560 of WSZW01000034.1, read as the reverse complement.
CTTTTTTAACCGTTGACGGTGTTGCCAAAATAAATGCGTTTTTTATTTTTGATTCAATAAGTACGCGCTTAACTTCAATTCGCAAATCAACAATTGGTGTTTTAATTTCTTTTTGAAGTTGGTCGTAATAAAGATGTATTGTGTTGCACACCATAACAATAAAATCAACACCAAAAGAATCTAGTTCTTTTAAGCCCAAAATATATGCCTGCAATTCTTCTTTTGTAATTGTATCATGTATTAGTTCGGGTGCAGGGATACTATTAATTACAATTTGCGGAAACTCTGTATTGTTTTTTATCATGCCACTTTTTTGCAGTTTAGAAATTAATTTGCTATAAAATTCACTTGTTGATTCAGGTCCAATTCCACCAAGTATTCCAATTTTTACTGTGTCAACAAAACATTTAGAATGAGTAGATTTATTCATCAAAATCACTCGGTTATTCCGCTCCAACATAAAGACTGTTGGTGTATCTATCAACATCCTCGTTCAAAAGAAAATCCCTAAACTCTAAAACTGTTCCTTTAATGCTGTTTTTGATTCTCGTAAAATGTTCTATATTATCATAAGAAAGTAAATGCCGATAAATTTCAAGACCCTGTTTTATTTTTTCAATGGCTGTGCTCTTTTTATCAAATGCAAACTCTTTTTCTTCTTCATAAGTTGGATACCCGGCACTATATAACATATGTGTGTTTGCAAATATTTCCGCACGATTATTTAATCTTTCAGCAGCGGTTATTTGCGCTCGTCCTTCAGAAATAAGTCTTTTAGCTTCCTTGATACCGTCACGATAGCCAAAAACATCCACCTTTTATATTGTCACAATTCATTTTTAATTCACCTCTAAATTTTATTGTTCCTATATAAAACAAGATAACTATATATACTTTTCGCCAACAAGCGACACATAAAACATAAAGCGAACACTGACATAAAAACTATTTTCTAAAAACAAAACTAACATTAACAACACCAAAAAATAACAATTTTAGAAAGAAAAGGTTGATACTTAAAACTAACAAAACATGCAAAATCCGTTATATTGTTTTCCAGTCCATTAGCATCACAATAATATATATACACAACAGAACTTATAAATTCTCCTACCCTAAAAATAAATTGTAGATATTTATGACAAAAAACGACATCACAATTACAGAAATTGCAGCGTTCTGCAAGAAAACAGGCTTAATTTTTCCAAATTCAGAAATTTATGGAGGTTTTTCCGGTTTTTTTGATTACGGACCAAGAGGCGTTGAGATAAAAAACGCAATCAAAAGTCTTTGGTGGAATACGTTCGTAAAAAAAAGACAAGACGTTGTTGGAATTGACGGCACCACAATAACCCATCCAAAAGTCTGGAAAGCATCAGGTCATGTTGATTCATTTACAGACCCACTTCTAGACTGTAAGAAATGTAAAAGCCGAATCCGAGGCGACCACATAATAGAAGACGATCTTAAAATACCAACCGACGGCATGAGTTTGGATGAAATAAACAAGCTTGTAAAAAAACATAAAATAACTTGTCCTAAATGTAGTGGCGAATTAACAAAAGCCAGAAATTACAATTTGATGTTTAAGACAAACGTAGGTCCAATTGACAATGATGAATCAACAGCATATTTGCGACCGGAAACAGCACAAGTAATTTTCGCAGATTTCAAAGCAGTAACGGATTCTTCAAGACTTAAACTACCTTTCGGAATAGCGCAAATAGGAAAAGCATACAGAAACGAAATAGCACCAAGAGATTTCCTGTTTAGAAGCCGCGAATTTGAACAAATGGAAATAGAATATTTCGTACATCCAAAAGACGTTAAAAAATGCCCATTACTAACAAAAAAAATACTTTCAAAAAAAATACTAATCCTTACAGAAAAAAATCAGCTTGAAAACATGAAAGCAAAAGAAATATCCATTAAAGATGCCCTCAAGGATAAAATTTTCCCAAACCCCTGGCTTGCATATTTCATATACCAAACACACAAGTGGTTTTTGGATTTAGGAATCAAAGAGAAAAACTTACGTTTAAGACAGCACAGAAAAGACGAACTTGCACACTACGCAAAAGGATGCGTTGATATAGATTACAAATTTCCATTCGGCTGGAAAGAAATACACGGAAATGCAGACAGGGGAACTTATGATTTAGACCAGCACTCAAAATACGCAGGAAAGCCTCAGCAAATTTTTGACGAAGAAACAAAAGAAAAAATAACACCGCACGTAGCATCTGAGCCATCACAAGGATTAGATCGTGCGTTTTTAGCATTAGTAATAGATGCATACGAACAACCCGAAAAAGATCACACAATTCTTAAAATTAATCCAAGATTAGCACCAATACAAGTTGCCGTATTTCCACTGGTAAAAAAAGATGGCATAAAAGAAAAAGCAGAAGAAATATACGATATGCTTAATGAACAATTCATAACCATTATTGACATTGCCGGAAGTGTCGGTAAAAGATATTATCGTATGGATGAAATCGGAACACCAATATGCATAACCGTTGATTATGATACAAAAGAAGATAACACAGTTACAATAAGAGACAGAGACACACAAAAACAAGTAAGATGCAAAATTGATATTCTAAAAGAAACAATCAAAAAACTGTTTTCAAAAGAAATAACAATTAAAGATGTCGGAACGATTGTAAAATAGAATTTTATATTGTGTTAATTGCAATCTTATATCTTATTTGAATCAATTAAGAATATTTTATATGAAATTTAAAATTAATTGTATTATCCCTGAATCTTTACTTTCGTCAAACAAACTAACGTCCCTTAATTTGTCTTCGAAATCAATCTTTTCTTCAAATTCTAAAACCCACAGTTCAAATTCATCGTACGAAACACATACCCCACACGCGCATTCCGTCCAACCAATACGTCCAGAAACAAATATATCATTTACTTTTTCTTCAAACGCTTTATGGCATTTAAAGTAGTTTTCGTTTTGAACATTATGCCAAAATACTTTTGTATCAAAAAAATAATGAGATGCAATCGCGATATCTTTCCATCGGTCACAACCGGTTTTTATACTAGCAGACTTGAGATATTCATTCATTTTTTTACTTGCCTTGAAATCATTTTTAGTGGGACATTTCCACTCAGAACTAGTAGGACAAGAATCAGACAAGTTATAATCATGATGATTAATCATATTCTTAAAAACTGCATCAGGAATGTTTGCCCATTCCGTCATATTTAAAACACAAGAACAATTAAAATCCATACAAACTTTTTCAGCCAAAGCGCCATGAGTATTATTCCACCACGCGAACGTCGGCGTTGGCAACAAAAACATCAAAATAAACAAATAGAAAATAACTTTTTTCATAATATGTGATTTATTTGTCATCAGAACATATATAAATATTCCTAGACGTTATTTACCTATAAGTTGTGATTATATGGTTATAATAGATTCATCAGATGTAAACGAAAAATTGTCGAAACTAGCGGAATTGATAAAGGGATATTGTGTGGTTGGTGATATAATTAAAGAAAATGATTTTGTTTCGTTTAATGTGGTTTTTGAACCAAGACCTCAGAATGAATTTGAAGAACGCATAAATCAACTAGAAGAACGATTTTCTAAAACGGATTGTACTTTTAATTATATTTCAAAAAGCGATTCTTTTTACGGAATAAAATGTCTTGTATCTCGAAATATATCCGAACAGAAAAAAATAATCAATTATTAATATTATCACCTACTTTCTTTAATTCATGAGTTAGAATTTAATATTTAATATTAGTCTTTCTTGTTTAAAAAACACATAATCGATACGTTAATAAATTTATTAAAAAAATGATTATATATTATAGTTGATAAAACACTTTGAGTAGGTTATATTGTGAACAAAAAAAAGATTCTAGTTATCGGTACTGGTGGCACCATAGCATCCGTAAAAACCGATGAAGGCTTAAGACCCGCATACAAAACAGAAGAACTTATCTCTTTTTTTCCGGAAGTAAAAGCCATCGCAACTGTAGAAGGAATGATGCTTTTCAGTCTTGACAGCACAAACATTCAGCCACACCATTGGTCTAAAATTGCAGAAGAAATTAAAAAACAATACGATAATTATGATGGTTTTGTAATAACTCACGGAACAGACACAATGCAATATACCGCATCAGCTTTGTCTTTCATGCTTCAAAATTTAAACAAGCCAGTTGTATTAACGGGAAGTGTAAAAGCCATAGGAGCAGGAAGTGACGCAAAACAAAATTTCATAGATTCTGTTATTGTCGCAACATCAAATATAAAGGAAGTATGCATAGTTTTTCATGGCAAAATTATCAAAGGCTGCAAAGCAAGAAAAGTCACCAACGAAGCAACAAAAACAACAAACGAAAATTTAGATGTTTATTCTAGTATCAATTTTCATCTCATGGGTGAAATGATAGGTACATTAAAAGACAACGGTCAAAGAAAAATTGTATTTAATGAAAAATATGATGAAACTACCACAAAAAAAGATGAAAAACTAAATATTTTAACAAAAATAAATCCTGATAGAATTCTTATGATTAAAATATATCCTGGGTTAAAACCCGAGATATTTGATTATTTAACAAACTTTAAAGCGTTAATAATAGAAGCATTTGGTCCTGGAAACATTCCGTTTATGGAAAATTCTCTTTTAGAAAAAATAAAAATGCTTTCAGACAAAAACATACCCGTTTTTATCGGTTCTCAAAATCCTTTTGGCGAAGTCAACATGGAATTATATGAAGTTGGCAGAAAAGCATTAAATGTCGGCGCAATTCCCTGTAAAGATATGACAAGTGAAACAGCATTAGTAAAACTTATGTGGATTATCGGCAATTATGGAAACAATCCAGATAAAATCAAAGAACTAATGCAAAAGAATTTCATCGGTGAAATTAGAGATTAATTTTATTTCTAAGGCTTAACCCGCTTTATATCATAATAAGTAACGTCGCCTTCTTCATCAACAACACCTAAAAGCGCTTTTGCCCGAATGTTTTGAGAAAGACGCACATATCTTGACCATTCCTGATAGCTCATAGTGTGATTTTCGGGAACAGAATGAACATTATATTTAGTATGTTCTTTTGTTTCTTTTGATCCTTCTTTATATGGGTTTACGCCACGATCATAAACTCTAAAATGTGTTCCGAATTTGAAACCGGATTTAACAATGAACCCTCTGTTTCTAAGATTGTTATACACCGTATATTTTTGTGGAAACTCTTTATCTGTTTTAAAACATAACGCATAGAATTTTTTAACATTAATTGGTTTTCCTTTGACATTAATGTCAATAAGCCCGCGTTCAAGTAAAATCATACCTTCTTCTAGCGAAAGCTGTAAATATTTTATTTTTTCTTCTTCAATCCATTTACCAAAGAACTTTTCCCTAAAAATAGAAGTTCCTTGTTTTTCGTCAAAAATTACAAGTTTATTATCTAAGAATTCAGCTACAGCTATTTTTTCTTTTGAATTTTCTTCTTTTGTCATATTCATTCCTCCAATTCAATCATACATTCCAATTGTTTTTGGCAATGCGCTGATTGGTAGTTATTATTCGTAAATTATGAGTGGACCGAGGCGGAGTCGAACCGCCGATCTTCGCCATTTTGAGCTATGCTCAAAAGAATCGAGCGCCAGCAAGATTATTTTGACCATTATAGCAAGTCAAGGCAACGTCATAAACCAACTAGACCACCGGTCCAATATAAAATGGTGCGCTCGCCGGGATTTGAACCCGGGCCATCGGCTATCTTCAAACTACAGAAATATCAATCATTATGGTGACGTCACACGAATGTGTGGTGGTCGCCCTGTTGATTGACCTAACTGCCAAGTCATGGAAGGCCGAAATCATACCCCTAGACTACGAACGCAATAAGCGATTTAATACCCAAAAAATAGTATATATTAAATCTTTATTAAGGTATGGATTTTTAGTTTTGGTTTATAGTAGTTCCAAAAAACATAATAAGGACACTAACATAATATTAGATTAACTGTAGTGTTAAATATATATTTTGTACGTAATCTTTAAGGTAACTTATATGAAAGAAAAGAAAAAATCATTGTTTGAAAAATCAAATAATAAAATCGAGGTGGATGAAACTGCCGAATTGAAACAAAATCTTCTAAAATTAGGTCTTTTAAAAGAAAAAGAAAAGCCCCCCTCTTTTTTCAAAAAACTTATTTTATTGCCTTCAATAATAATAAAAACAATTATTTCTGTCCGAGATGTAAAAAGTCCGCGCGCACTTGCAAATAGATTATTTTCAAATATAACACAGGTATATCCGGAATATTTTAATCCACTCAAAAAAGCACTGGAAATTTCAGATATTAAATTAATGCCTCAAACATACATCGGCATTATGACCGCATCATCTTTTATTGTGTCAATGAGCGCTTTTTTAATAATTTTATTACAAGCAATTTGGTTTAAACTGTCAATTGAACTTGCAATTTTCGGTCTTTTAATTGTACCTGCCGCATCCTTTTTTCTAATATTTCTCATATTTTATATTTATCCGTTTCAATCAATAAACCAAAAAAGAAAAAGTATAGATACAAATTTGCCATTTGCCATAAATCATATGTCTGCGATTGCATCTTCAGGAGTTCCACCAGAAAAAGCATTTGAAATGTTGGTAGAGTTTGGTGATTATGGGGGTATAACTGAAGAATCTAAAATGATTGTTAGAAGAATAAAAGTTATGGGTGAAGACATAACCTCCGCAATACACTACGTTGCCAAGAAAACACCATCTGAAAGCTTTAAAGAATTATTGTATGGTATTCTTTCAATCATAGAATCCGGCGGTAATTTAAAAGATTATTTATCCGAGATGTCTGAAATAGCGCTTTTTAATTATAAGCTTTCAAGAAAAAGATATGTAGAAACATTATCAACTTATGCAGATATATATACAGTAATACTTATCGCAGTACCAATGTTTTTAGTTTCAATATTGGCCGTCATGAATATAATTCCGGATTCAAATGTTGGCGGTATGAGTATTATAGATTTTATGAAATTAGGTGTTTATGGTATGATGCCAATAATGAACCTTGGATTTTTGGCATTCCTAATATACACACAACCAGATATGTAACGAATTGATTATTATGGCAAAAAAATTACACAAATATTTCAAAGTTAATGAAGAATTATTTTATTCATTAATTGTATCTATTTGTGGTGCTAGTATTATCGGTTTATTTAATAGATATTATATTTTACCATTAGATCAAACGCTTGTATATCGTATAGTAAATATTTTTGCAGTTATCGTTTTGGTTACTCCGCCAACAATTGTGCGTTATGCAAATTATAATAAGTTAAAAACAATAGAAGAGCGATTTCCTGATTTTTTAAGAGATATTGTAGAAGGTCTTCGCGGAGGTATGTCGTTGCCATTAGCCATAAAATATACCTCCAAAAATAATTATAGTGCACTTACGCCAAAAATAAAGTTATTAATTTCACAATTATCATGGGGTGTTCCTTTTGAAAAAGCAATCAATAATTTTGCTTCAACTCTTAATAGTAAAACAATTACAAGGGCCGTAAGAACAATTATCGAAGCACATAGATCGGGCGGTAATATTGCGGACGTAATTGATGCAGTAGGTACCTCTACAGTTGAACTTGAAAAAATAAAACGTGAACGTACTTCACGTATATCTTCTCAAATGATGCAAGGATACATAATTTATTTTGTATTTTTGGGTGTGATGATCGGCATACAGAAATTTTTAATTCCTTCTTTTTCCGGAAATACAGGGGCATCTACCGGCGCGTTGGTAGGTGCGGTGGGTGGTGATGCAGATATTACATCCATGATGCTTGGTAGTACTAGCAATACTGTGATTAATGTAGAAGACTATGAAAAAATATTTTCGCATTTAGCCGTAATTCAAGGGTTTTTTTCAGGAGTCGTAATTGGAAAACTCGCTGAAGGAAGTGTGGATGCAGGTTTAAAACACGCAATAATTCTAGTAATTATAGGTTATACAGTAATGACTTTAGCAACGGGCATATAATTCGATTAGTATGAACTTTTTGTTAGATTTACGAACAGCTCATTAAAATATTTTATTCCAAATAAAATGCTATAAATATAAATATGGAGTATAATTAATTACGTAGATATTTATGAAAACATTTAAAAGCCCAAAATGGATTGAAAAAAACAAAAGTGAAACTAATGTCAAATATGGTTGCGAGCCACACGAACGGCCAATTGAAAATCATATAAAAAACAGTATAGTTATTATTGATAAACCCGCAGGTCCAACATCACACCAAGCAGCTTCTTGGGTTCGAGATATGTTTGCACTCAAAAAAACAGGCCATTCAGGAACCCTAGATCCACAAGTAACCGGCGTTCTTGTATGCACAATAGATAATGCTTCAAAGACAATTCCATTTTTAGCAGGTCACGATAAGGAATACATTTGCCTTATGCAAATTCACAAATCAGTCGAAGAAAAAAAACTAATAACTACAATCAAAAATTTTGAAGGAATTATAACTCAAATGCCGCCGGTAAAAAGTGCAGTTAAACGCGTAAATAGAAAAAGGCGAATAAATGAGATTGAAATTCTAGACCTCAAAGATAACGATGTACTTTTTAGAGTAAAATGTCAAGCAGGAACATACATTAGAGTATTATGTTCTGATATTGGGCGTAGTTTAGGTGTTGGTGCGCATATGGCCGAACTTAGGCGCACAATAGCGGGTCCTTTTGGTGAAGCAGATGCAATAACACTTCATGATTTACGTGATGCTTACGAAGACTACAAAAATAACGGTGATGAAACAAAATTAAGAGAATATTTATTGCCCGTTGAATTTGCCGCAAAAGATACACCAAAAATAATAATTAAAGACTCCGCAATATCTGCCGTATGTCATGGTGCAAATTTATCTCTTGGCGGAATTGTAAAATTTACAAATAACATTCAAATAGGCAATCTTGTTGCAATATTTTCGCTCAAAGGAGAACTTGTAGCTATAGGTAAAGCAGTTATTGATTCAACTGCAATTGACAAAAAAAGAACCGGAATTGCATGCACTATTAGCCGGGTTGTAATGAATGAAGATACATATCCACGCATGTGGAAAGAAAAATTAGGTGATGTTAATGTCGATAAACAAAAAACTAATTGAAATAATGGTATGTCCTAAATGCAATGGTGATATTAAAGAAAAAAACATGTTTCTAGTATGCGAAAAATGCAAACTGGCATTTCCTGTTTTAGATGACGTTCCAAACATGCTTATTGACGAAGCCTGGACGGTTGACAAAGCAAAAAATGCCGGCTTTGTGCATGAGTTAAAGCTTTAATCAACAAACATTTAAAAAACTCATAATCGTATTCTTGTTATCTAAGTCGAGGTCGCTTAGCTCGGTATAGCGCCGGTCTTGAAAACCGGTGGGGCAACCCACGGGAGTTCGAATCTCTCCCTCGACGCCAATAATTTTTAATAAAAAACAACAATCTTTATATACTGGTTCTGCATATATGTATCTTTAACTAATCTAATATATAGAACCTAGAGAATAATATTTTTAACGGAGCTGATATATATAACAAAAAATAAAAAAGGTATAAGTCCGCTTATTGCAGCGGTATTATTGATTGCATTTACTATGGGTATTGCAGCTATTCTTACTACATGGATTACTAGTTTTACAACCACCCAAAAAGAAAAAACGCAAGTTTTTGAAGAAAAAATAGAATGTGCCTATATGAACCTACGAGCCGATTCTGATTATGCGAGATTAAATACTACTAATTACATATTTCAAGATTATATTGTAAATACCGGTTCTGTCGATGTTGAAATTACTAAATTTGTTGTCTGGGTTGATGACGTTCCAATTATACCCGTAGTAATGACAAACATAACACACATAGCAAAAGGAACGGGCGAAACAATTAATATTAACTTATCTAATGTATTAAAAGATGGCGGAGAACTTACTCAGGTAAAATTCGAAACACGGTGTGATGCTGCATATACTACACTTTGGAAACCTGTAAGTGGTTGGTCAAGATTAACACATACAATATCTGCTAGCGATATTTCGGGTACTGCATAATTTAGAATATATTTGTGGGTTTTATGCAGAGTTTTAAAAAAAATAAAAAAGGAATATCGCCAATATTAGCAACCATACTAATGGTAGCATTTACCGTAGCTATTGCCGGTTTTGTTTCTACTTGGATGAATCAAACCGTAAAAACTCAAACCGAAAATGCCATAAATAATTCAGATCCTGGATGTACTTATGCTGCTATAGAAGCAGTAGATATATATTTTAATTCTTCTGCAACCGAAAAACTTAAATTCAACCTTAGAAATACAGGCACAAGAACACTCACAGTAGATAAAATTCGTGTAGTTGCAGAAAATTCAAACTCTACACTTTTTACAAATGTCTACGAACTTTATGCTGGTGACGAACTTCCGGTATCTTTGCAAATTGATTCTGCTGTGATAGACACAATAACATCTGTTCGTATAATACCAAAACAATGTCCAACAATATCTTTTACAATTGATGGTTCTGAGATAAATTAATGTCTAAAAACTAAATCTATATATATTGTTTTTATACATATATCATTATATCGAGATATTATTTTTAATTTATTAGTTGTGTTGTCTTTGAATATCAAAAAAATAATGGGGATTATAGCAGTTTTACTAGTTTTTGTATTATTAATCAATATATCAAAAAACACCAACATCCTCCAAGATTCAATCAACACACCAAACACAAAAATCGGTAATTCTTTAAATTATGTAATGTTCGATATTATCGATAAAAATCAAATAGACACAACCAAAAAAGCACAAATAATACAATCAAAAGAACTAGAACAAAAAATAGAACAAAATACAAATTACGTAGTAAATGATTATCTGTGGATCGAAACCAATGATTATGTTCCAGAAAACATTGGCGGCACAATAACCTTATCATCTATCGGCAGAAAAACATTCAAATGCGACGGCACAATCAACAACCCGGACTGTTTTGAAATCAATTCTTGCGCAATTTCAGAAAAACCCTGCTATAAATACGATTCCGGAAAAACAATTATTTACGTCAACCATTTCTCCGGCGCCTTTAACACAATGACCTGGACAACCAACGACGACTGGAACACAGGAACTCATACAAACACAACTACAAATAACAATAATCTTCTTTTAACTCCGTGGTGGAATTCCAACTGGCTTTATTCTACGCCATTAAATTTGACAAATAACAATGACCCAGAAAACCTTCAAGGCAATTATACAATTTCAACCGAATTTAATCTAACCAACTGCGCCAACGCAGGCAAATGCCTAAGAAACGCATCAGATGTTCGTATTGTTTGGGATAACGGAACCGCAGAAACCGAAATCGACCGGATTATCGAATCAAGTTCAGCACTTGATTTTGACGGGACGAATGATTATGTTGATGCAATAACTGATTCTAGTCTAGATATAACGAATGAAATAACCGTTATAGCTTGGGTACATCCAATAGGAACTATCGGATCTGGTGGTTATGCAATAGTATCTGAATATGGCAATCATTATACTCAAATTAGAAAAAATAGTGGATCTGGTTCAAAAATAGCCTTTTGGCATGCAGCGGCAACTATATGGTTTGAATCAAACACAGACGTTCCATTAAATCAATGGAGTTTTATTACAGTTACATTTAACAAAAGTGAAACAACACAAAATGTCAAATTTTATTTAAATGGCGTTGCTAATGGGACAGGAGATACGACAACTGCTTTAGTCCCGACAGCAAACAATTTATGGTTTGGAAATGTAGAAACAGTATCACGATATTTCAACGGCACAATCGACGAAGTCGCAATCTTCAACCGCACACTAAACTCAACCGAAATATCCGACCTATACAACAACGGTATCGGAAGACCAATATCCTCCGATTGGTTCAACACAACCGGACTTATCGGCTTATGGCACATGGACGAAAAGTTCGGCAAAGGAATAACCGATTCCTCTGGAAACAACAACGACGGCGAATTAGGTGCCGGAACAGTCGCCAACATGCCCAAATGGACACAAGGAAAAATAACAGAAGAATCAGATTATGCGCAAGGATACGACTTCGATGGGACTGGGGATTACATCTCAATAAATCCTTATAATTCTACAACACCAAGACAATCAGGCATTTTTAGCTTAAATGCATGGGTTAAAACTGCAGGTGTTGGTGATACCGGATACAGACAGATTTATGATGATTATGTCGGTGGAGGTACACAAGGACTATTAGTTATAATGTATCAAGGTAAATTATATGCACGATTTATAGGATCATCAGATATTACAGTTTCCGATGGAGATACATTTAATGATGGAAATTGGCATTTTATTTCTGTTGTATATAATGACACCCATATTTTAAGATATATTGATGGAACACCTACAGGTTCTATCGGAGATATTACCGGTGCAACTGTAACATCTACAAATAAAGCCTATATTGGAATTAATAATGATGCCGTTAATTATCCATGGAATGGCGTAATAGATGACGTATCAATATTCAACCGTTCCCTAAACGCAACCGAAATCTCAAACCTATACAACAACGGAAATGGTTTAGCGATAACATCAGACAACTTCAACACAACAGGGCTTGTCGGCTACTGGAAGCTTGACGGAAACACACTTGATTCCAGCGATAACAGTAACGACGGCACCCCATATGGCGATGCCCAAGCCACATTCGGTAAAATTCTAAAAACAAGAAACAACACAATAAGATTCAAAGTACAAGAAAACATTTCCACATCAACAACTGACCAAAATTATTCCATATATTACGGAAACATAAACGCAGGCAATCCACCAATTGATGTTTCGGATATCTTTTTAGACACAGGGCTTGTGGCTTACTGGTCTTTGGACGGCCATGTGATGGACATTGCCAGCGGAAATGATGGCGTGTTGGTAAATGAGCCGCAGACAGTTTCTGGGTTTAAGAGCGATGCACTGCAGTTTGATGGGACGGATGATTATGTTAATCTGAACGATGTTCTTGATATGGATTTATCTGATTTTACTATTGTGACTTTAATAAAGAAACATTCTAGTGTCTCAATTGGAGCAATTATATCCAAATATGGAGACAATGATAATAATAAAGGATATTACCTCGGGATTGGCAGCGGTGGAAAAATATACAGTGTTATAAGGGATGCTACAACTTATGTGGTTTCTACAAATGATGGCGGCACAACTATAGATAATAAATGGCATCATATTGTTGTTACTTTTGATAGGGATGGTAATATGGTGCGGTATCTTGACGGAACTGCAACAGGAACTGCCGATGCAATTAGTTCTGTATCTGGCTCAATAAATAATTTAAATGATTTAAGAATTGCTGCAAGACATGATTCATCTCCCAGCTATTTCAACGGCACAATCGACGAAGTCCGCATATACAACCGAAGCCTTTCAGCCACAGAAATAAATCAATTATACATCTCAACTGCACCAAGTACCACAAAAAACACAGAAATATCTAAAATAACAACCGGTTCGCATACCTCAAACACAACAACCACAACATACGTAATTACGCGAGTAAAATCAATCTGGAACTCAACCGATTCGTGGAAATACAAAAAAGAAATAAATATATCAAACACTGGTGGTGCACTCACAGATTACCAAGTAAATCTTACAATCCTAAAAGAAACAGACATGAACACCGACTATTCCGATTTACGTTTCACAGACACCAACGGAAATACAATACCATTCTGGATTGAACAATACAATGCAAACAACGCTACCGTCTGGATAAAAACAAACATATCCGCATCAACAAACACCACAATTTTAATGTATTATGGAAATGCCGAAGCAGAGAATAAGAGCAACGGAGATAACACTTTCATAGTATTTGATGATTTTCTAGAAACTAGTGTAGATACTGAAAAATGGACGATTTTAGATGTAACCACAGATGTTTCTAATTCAATATTGACCCTTTCAGGTTTTACGGGCGCAACTCATCGTTACACAGCATCATTATTGGGAAAAATCGTAATTACAGAACCGAATGTGTCTGTAGAAACAAAGGCAAAAACCGTTTATAGTGGAGATAGTATGTGGATTGGTATGGCAAATAATGATGATATGTTATCAGGAGATAATCAACTAATTGGAATGTACGCCAATGGAGCATATTATCGTTATTCAAGAAATGACGGAATCGCAACAGAAGATACAACTGGAAGTTATTCAATAGACACATATTATAGAATGCAGGTAATTTGGAATAATGCCTCTTCTGCCAAGTTCTATATTGATGGAATAGAAAAAGGAACACAGCACACAACAAATATTGCAAATGAAAATCTTTATTTGGCGTATGTTGGTGATAGTGATAGTACAATGCCACCAACAATAAAAACTTATTGGATTTTTGCTCGAAAATACACCTCAACGCCCCCAACTATATCATCCACAAG
>WSZW01000138.1 GCA_013139905.1 archaeon | reverse complement strand
AGTTGTTCTTGAAAACAAATCATTAATAGATGCAATAAAAAGAGCATACGAGATAACTAAAAATAATAAATTTAATGCATGGATATTCGTAATAATTCTTATGGTTTTATTAATGATATTCAATATGTTAATTGGTCTAATAACAAACGCGCTTTCATCAATAATTGGATACTACACATTTGGAATAGACATGATTGTAATGCTTTTCACAGGAACATTCGCATCACTTGCAACAAACTTCTTTTATTTCGACATACTAAAAACAAAAAAGAAATAATTAAATTCTATAACCAACTAAATGTTCATCCAAATAACAAAAACATATTAACTTGCAAACCCATATAATATAATAGATTTATTTTATCAAATCTATATTTTATTTGCTTCTAGTTTAAATCAGTAAATTAAAAAACTAACAAATTTTTTGAAGATTATTTCGTTTTTAGGGCATATCAATAATATATAAAAAAACCAATTAAAGGATGTGTGATGAAAATGGAAATTGAAAATCTAATAAAAACAACAACCCAAGAATTAGAAAAACTAGTTGCAACCGAAATGGTTGTTGGAAAACCACAAACATTTGAAGGAAAAACCCTAATACCCGTAAGCAAAATATCATTCGGCTTTGGTGCCGGTGGGGGAGCCGGAGAAGGCGGTAAAAATAAAAACGAAGAATGTGGTTCAGGAGAAGGTGGTGGAGGCGGAGCCGGGGGAGCGGTAGAACCAATAGCATTCGTTGTCGTTGATAAAGAAGGTGTCAAAGTATACCAACTAAAACGCGGAACAATAACAACCGCAATAGACGCACTTACAGAAAAATATCCATATATAATAGACAAAGGCATCAAATTAGCATCCAAAATAACTGAAACCAAAAAAGAAGAAAAGAAAAAATAAACCTTTTTTCATATTTTAAAAACAACAAATTAAAATCGCGATGATTAGATGGTTTTATTTATTTTAAGCATGATCTTATTACTATTATTACTAGCTGTGCTATTAATACCATTTAACATCCACATAATAAGCAAAAAAACAGACAAAAATATAAAAGCCTATATTGACATACTGTGGCTTTTCAACACAATACAATTAAAATTCAACATACTAAAACAAATATATTCAATACACATATTTAACAAAAATATATTCAACAAAAAATTAGAATCTAAAAAAAAGTCAAAGAAAAACAAAAAAACAAAACATACACAAAAAACTCATACTAAACAAACCAAAAAAAAAGAAATATTTTCAAAAGATATAATACAACCAACATTCAAACTTGCAAAAAACATAATACAAACTTTTTCAATAAAAAAAGCATACCTAAACTTAAATCTGGGACTCTCAAACAAAGCAGAAACCGGAATAATTAACGGTTATTTCTACGCACTAAAAAAAATAGCACCAAACATATACAACCACAAAAATATCACAATTCTTTTCGAACCAAATTTCAACAACGAACAATTCGATTACAACGCCAAAATAAAAATAAGCAATCAACTAAAAAATTTCATAAATCCAATTTTTACATTTTTACTATCAAAACCAATAAGAACAATGATAAAAAATAGTATCTTTAGAAAATAAACAATTAAAACCAGAACAAACTACAACTGAACAACTTTACTTCGAATCTCTTTATGTATCACATCAACAGGTTTAACACCATCAATTATCACAAAATCACATTTAAATTTATCGACAAGTCCAAGATATCCTTGTCTAACCTTTTTTTGAAAATCCTCTTTCTCAAAAATAACATCAGTTTCTCCCCTACGCTCCAAAAAAACTTCAACAGGAATATCAATCAAAAAAGTCAAATCAGGTTTAACCGCATACCGATTTATCTCCTTAACCCAATCAAATCGCGTTCCAAATAATGGCTGATAAACAAGTGATGAATAAAAACTTCTATCAGATATAATAAAATCATATTCACGCATAGCCGGCTTTATAACATCCTCAAAATGAACAATCCTGTCTGCCGCAAAACAAAGCGAAGTTGCTTCAGATGAAAAACCACCTTTAAGAATCGTCTCAGATAAAAACATGCCAATCGGATTTTTAGACGGTTCAGTTACATGCAAGACTTTAAACCCATTTTCCTTCAAAAAATCAACAAGCAATTTAGCCTGTGTAGATTTCCCAGAACCATCCATCCCCTCAAGAACAACATAATTCGCAAGCTTTTTGTCTTCCATACAAATTATTTTCATTCATAATATTTTAAATATAGCGAAAAGAACAAATAATTATATCAAATAAACATCCAAAACATCACCAAAAGATATATATATATATATAAAACACAGAATTAATTTATAATTATATGATGATAACGCATGGAGATACAACTTAATTTAGATTCCGGAAATATATATAAAGACACAATACATATTGGTGTTTTTAAAAATATAAATAATTTAGAAACATTAACCAAATACCTACTAAATACATTAGGCAATACATACAATCAAACAACAACAATTATTGAAACCACCACAAAAATACATACATATACATCCTTAAATGAAACACCTGAAATAAAAATACAATACACAATCAAATTCAAACGAAACAATCAAAATACAGAACTTAAAAAAAATATAAATAATTTATTAACTGAATGCACACATTATCATCCAATAAACGAACAATAATTCTTAAATCATACAATAAAATTACAAATCACCTAAACAAAAAACCAACAAAACTAATAAAACCTTTCTTTCACTACATACAACTCATGTCAAAAGATGTTGTTATTCTAGACCCAGGCATTGTACGCGAATACTATATGCGCGACGAAATAAAACAGAAAATTTTTAATTTCGCAGAAGGTCGTGAACTAGTTCCAGTATTTTACAGCAAAAAATACGGAAAAAGACCATCATCCGCAGAATTTATAGGCGATTTAGAACACATGATTAAAAACGGAGCAACATCATTCCACTGTTCCGTAGAACACTGGACAAACCCACTTCTTTTAGAAGGCATCAAAGACAAAAAAGAATTCCACGAAATTAGAACCGGTTGGGATTTAATCTTTGACATAGATGCAGATTTAGACTTAAGACACGCTCAGGAAACAGCAATACTACTCGTTCAAGCCCTGAAAATACACGGAATAAAAAACGTTGGTGTCAAATTCTCAGGACGCAGAGGTTTCCATATAGGTGTCTCTTATAACTCATTTCCAAAAGAAATAAATTATGTTCCAATATCATCACTATACCCGGAATTATTACAAAAAATCGCAGGATACTTACGCGATTTTCTAAAAGAAAAATTAAAAGACAAATTACTGGAAATCGACCCAAAACTAAAAGAAACAATGCTTACCGACAAAGGCGAATTAGACCCATACAGAGTATTAGACATAGAACAAAACTGGTCAAACCGGCACTTATTTAGAATGCCCTACAGTATTAACGAAAAAACCGGACTCGTAGGTATTCCAATACACCCATCAGACCTTAAACGCTTCGACATAACAAACGCTAAAATAGAAAACGTAAAAGGCGATTTAATATTCTTAGAAAATTACGAAAAAGGAGAAGCATTAGACCTAATAATGGAAGCGCTCGACTGGAGTCAAAAAATGGACGACCTAAAATCCAAAGAAACAACTGAACGCCTAGAATACTTGCGCTCCAATTTCACAGGACCAAAAGATGAAATACCCGAAGAATTTTTCCCGCCATGCATGCACAACATATTTAAAGGCCTTAAAGACGGAAGAAAAAGAGCAGTATTTTGTATAATTAATTTTTTACGTTGCGCAGGCTGGAACGCAGCAAAAATAGAAGAAAAACTAATAGAATGGAACAAAAAAAACCCTGAACCATTACCAGATACAATAGTAAAAGGACAACTAGAATACGCATTCAAAAAAAACGAATCATTCCCACCGCCAAACTGCGATAACGAAGGTTACTACAAAGACCTGCTAGTATGCACACCGGATAATTTCTGCTCTAGATTTAAAAATCCAATAAGCTACACAACCACAAAATACAAAAACGCCAAAGCTCTGGAAAAAAAC
>WSZW01000101.1 GCA_013139905.1 archaeon | reverse complement strand
TTGAGATATCTAATGTTGCGCTTAGAAATGTTCAAGTAACTTCAAATACGTCTGTTTCTTCGGGAACGACTAATAATTTTACAGTTACTTCAATTTCAGGAACGCCGACGATTACTTTTACGGGTGTAAGTTCCGGCGGTCTTGCTGATGGTCTTGCTGGTTTATGGAATTTTGATGAGGGTTTTGGCACGGATGCTTTGGATTTTACTACAAATAATAATGATGGTATTGTGACTGGTGCTGCGTGGAATTCATCGGGGTATATTGGTGATGCATTGCAGTTTGACGGTGATGATTATGTTACGGTTGCTGATTCAGCAACTCTTGATATGACTGATGCTGTTACGCTTGAAGCATGGGTTAATGTTGAGGATGAGTCAAATGCATGGCATTTGGATGGCTGGAGTAAACGTCAATTAATCACAATTAACAAATCACAAGTAAGTGGAATTAATACAAATATGCCGATTGGTTTGAGTATTAATATTTCTGGCGCAAATACAGATGCATCGGATCTAAGGGTCTATGGCACAGATGGTCAGCAATTGGCGCGAGAAATAGAGATGTATGAAAATGATAAATTGATGGCATGGATTAAAGTGCCAAATTTAACAGATACAATTGATTATCAATATTATATTTATTGGGGTAATGATGCTGTAACTGAGCCTACCGCGGATTCGGCTTATGGCAGTCAGGCTGTTTGGGATAGTAATTATGTTGGTGTTTGGCATATGAACAATGATCCTAATGGAATCGCACCTCAGATAAAAGATTCTACTTCAAATGGGAACGATGGTACAACTTATGGTTCAATGACATCTGGTGATTTAATTGATAGTTATTATGGAAAAGGAATTAAATTTGATGGTATTGATGATTATATTGATGTCGGTAGTGATACATCATTAGATATTGATGGTAATAGTTTTTCTTATTTGATACACTATAATGTTAATGACTATTTGAATAATCCGGGAACTATAAGTAAAAGTACAAGTCCATATAATTCGGGTCAGGAATTCGTTTTACAAGAAACTTCATCGAATATAATCTTTAATTTTTTTGCGGATGATTTAAAATATGCAATAACTCAAAATTCAAATTATAAAACCGTTGGATATACATTTAATTCCTCGAA
Organism: archaeon; assembly: GCA_013139905.1. Classification (GTDB taxonomy): domain Archaea; phylum EX4484-52; class EX4484-52; order EX4484-52; family B79-G9; genus GLR112. The sequence continues at coordinate 2,203 of WSZW01000101.1, read as the reverse complement.
TAAAAATAGAGCCATATATTTTAATGGTGTTTTGGCTATCTCTGATATATCTACATATATATTATCGGCAACAGATGGTTTGAATTTACAATTTGGGAGATTATATTCAAGAAATAATGAGGTTTTAAATGGTACAATTTCATCCATATATGCATATAATAATGAAGTTAGTTCTAATTATATGTCTACAATTAGTAACAATCTTAACAACCCAACCGCATCAGGCACAGACCCATTTTACAAAACATTCGATGCTGTCGAAACAAAATCTATCGTCTCAAAATCAGGCGCTTACGAACTAAGCGCCAATAGTACGCACACAATTGGGCGCATTAATAACCAGACAATAATTGCGACAATAAGTTCTGGTTGGAATCATATCGCTTTGACATATAATCAAACTGAAAGTTCACAACAGATGAAACTATATGTTGGTTCTGTGCTTAAAACAACTGCTGATTATTCAATGGCAATTGTAACAAATGCGAATAATGTAATTATCGGTAATAATTTTAACGGTACAATTGATGAAGTAAGAATTTGGAATCGCGAGTTAACGCAATCAGAGATTGCGACATATTATGAACAAAGCAATCCGTCATCTGCTGTATCTACATTAAACCCAAAGGCGTCGATTAACGGTAATGCTAATATTACTTCTAGTGGAATACTTACAAATGGAGCAACTGCAACAATCAATATTGATTCAGATAATTTCACAGTTGGTCAAAATAACATTACAATTTATATTGACGCTGGCGTTGTTGATTACACCATAAGTATGAATGGTTTATCTGCACTTATTTCAAATACGGGCATGAATAATGTTACTGTAAAACAAGTTGTTGCGTTTAAGAGTGATGGTTCTATGTGTCTATTTGACTACAACGAAACAACATACGCAGTTGGTGATTTCTTCAAAGTATCTGGCTGTGCTATGTCGTGCAGTGAGTTTACAAATCTAAAAGCATACACCGACTGCACAGGTGTTCAGGGAGTTTTTTCAGGGATGCCGAGTGGCTGTTAAAACTTATATATACTACTAGAACCCATTATTTTATTATGAAAAAAGCAGTTTCGCCGTTAATTTCTGTAATTTTGGTTCTAGTTTTTACCGTTGCCATAGGTACTGCAATTTTAGGTTGGCTAACAACTTACACAAAAACAACGACTGAAGCAGCGTCAAGCGGAACCACCGGAACCGGCGGCGTAGTTAATTGCGCCAATCAGATAATTAGCATAAGCGATGTGTCAATAACCCAAAATTCAGATACAATAACACAATTTAATGATTCTGAAACATCAAAAACATTATCAAGTGCAACCGGCGATACATTTACGACGTATGTTCGCATTCCAAAGAATGCGACTGTTACATCAACTGCACTTACAATTACCGGGCAGGCGTATGAGTGATGGTTATGAAATGCAGATTATGGCTCTTCTTGATTCTGGCATCAATTATCTTGCTGTTTGCACCTGTATCTGCGGTTACCTGCGATTCCGGGACTCTCGATACAACCTGCAATATTACGACATCCCAGAATGTAACCGGTGAAGACATTTCGGGTTCGGGAAATCTGGTTATCCGGAATGGCGGAGATTTATGGACTGATTCCGGGCCAGACACAACCGTGGCAATAAACATGGCCGGTTATGTGGCAATTGAATCGGGTGGATCAATAACCGGAAATGCTAATATAACTACCGCAAACCTCACAATAGAAACCGGTGGGGAGATAAATGTTGATTATAAAGGTTATGCCGGTGGTCCTAAACTGAGCGCGGGCTTTGGATCTGGTGCCGGCGGCACCGGTACTGGTGGCGGTGGTGCCGGACACGGAGGGAATGGAGGGAATGGATATGGTAGTGCCGGGGGAACCAGCTATGATTCTTTAACCGAACCACAAGATTTAGGCAGTGGGGGTGGCGGTGGCGGTACTGCCAGCGCAGGTTCAGGGGGTGCAGGCGGGGGATTACTAAAACTATATGTTTCTGAAACACTGGCCGTGAATGGTTCAATACAGGCAAATGGCGGTGGCGGCAGTGTTAGTGATGGTCGTGGCGGCGGAGGAGGTTCAGGAGGCAGTATATGGATAGATGCAAAAATGATTACAGGAACAGGAACAATACGTGCGAATGGCGGCAATGGCGGCGATAGCAGTTATGACGGTGGTGGAGGCGCAGGCGGAAGAATCGCGAT
>WSZW01000156.1 GCA_013139905.1 archaeon | reverse complement strand
TATGGTTCTTGTATTGATGCGACAATTGATTATACGAATAAAGCATTGTATGAGTATGGTGTATCTTGTACTGTTCCTGGTGCTTTGAATCATGTTTCTGTAAGTTATAAATGCTAATTTAATTTTTATTTTTTAAACAAGACCCAACCGGCACCGATGCCGATTATGAAGAATATTGATGATAATATAACGGTTAGTTGGTAATTTGGTTGTGGTACTGTTACTAATCCTTTTTCAGACATGTCTAATTGTCCTTTTACTGTTTGTATGGTTGAATCAAAATTGTTGTTTGATTTTATTAAATTGATATTTGTGAGTATCATTAGAACTATTGAAAGACTTACAAGCATGATTAATATTTTTTCTTTTATAATTATCACTTTCCTGCGAGCCATAAATTAATATGACCTAATTTTGGTATTTTAAATATGACTTTTCCTAAAATATTTTCATTTTTTATTGTCCATTGATCAGGTATTTTGGTTTTATCACCTGCGGTTCGGTATATTTTTTGTTCTTTTGTGGCGATTATTCTATGAATGTATATGTTGTTATTGGTGTTGAATACTATTATGTCTTTTTCATTGTAATTAATTTCGTTTTTAATTATTACTATGTCCCCTCGATATAGCGTGGGTTTCATTGATTCGGAAAGAACGGTGACTAAAAATTTGTCTGTATTTAGATAATTTTCTGTAATGTTATTTATTACAAAAAGACCGGTAATAATTATTATGATATATAGCAAAATTTGTTTTTCATCTTTTGTTATAAATTTTGATGTCATAATCTTTATTTTAATTGGAAAAGTATATATATGACGTTGATAAATAATTTATCTATGGTAAAAAAACAATCATTATTTCAGAATAAATTGTTTCAGGCAACAATTATTGTATCTATTATTATGTTAAGTTCTGGGTTTTTTATGTCTCAGACAGATAAAATGTTTGGAAAAGCGGCGAGTAGTACTATAACGGGTACGATGGTTTTGATGGATAAACCGACGGGTTCTACACTAAAGAATGGCAATTTTAGTATATATCTCCCAACAGAAACGTGTAATGTAAGCGTTATTAGGTGTGGGAGTGAATGTATATCTGATTCGTATCAAGTAACAGGTACAACTCGTTTTGATTTTGATGTATATGGTATTGGTGCTGGCGGAGCGACAGGTATATCTTCATATTCAAGTGAACAGAGGTGTTATTCTAAGACAATTCAGCCAGCTGATGCTGGAGGGTATAGTGATGTTTATGTGACAATTACTCATTCTGGTTGTTGTACTGGTTGTAGTACTGGTCAGGGAACTTATTTGGTGACTCTTCCATGGACTTTTAATTCTCAAGATTGTGATGCTGGTGTTTGTACTGTATCTGCATCTACTTGGTATACTTTAGGAGAAATTAATTATGTTGCCGCATCTTACTCGTGTACATTATAAATCTATCTATGTGTTAAAAATAAAGAGCGGTTATCATGAATAAAATTATGTTTATTGTATTTGTTTTGTTTTTAATTGGTGGTTTTTCTATTGTGGATGCAGCATCTACTGCGATTTGTCGTGTGCCGTCATATGAAGGTATTTGTTGTTCTACAATTTTGTCTGATTATGTTTGGCCTAGCGGGAATGGTATTTGTTGTGGAGGGATGCCTTTTTATGGTGATGTATTTTGTCCGTGGATTGATTTTGATGCTCCGTTGATTACTGTTGTTTCTCCTTTAAATTCGTCTTATGTTGATTCTTTTATGTGGTTTAATGTAACGCTTGATGAAACCGGAGATTGGTGTGGTTATTCGCTTGATGGCGAATCAAATGTTTCAATAGTAGGTTTTGGTATGATATGGAATACACAGGTTTTAGTTCCTGATGGGCAACATAATGTTTCTTTTTCATGTAATGATACTTCTGGAAATATGAATACTACAGACAATATTTATTTTATTGTTGATACGACACCGCCACAAGTAAGTGTTGTACCTGTTGGTGTTGTGCCATCTCATTCAAATGTTACTTTTGATGTTACTTGTTTTGATGAGACTACTGCGTGTAATGTAACAACGATTAATGTTGGTTCTTATTTTTGTAGTATTAATCATACGATTGAATCTTCTTGTGAAATAAGTCTTATTCCTGAATGTGAATTTACGAATTATGATTATTTTTTAAATTCTACAGATATTTTAGGTAATTTTAATGATACTATAAATGGTACTATGAATGTGAAAAATAATGATGGGTGTGCTTGTGTTGTTTCGAATGATTGTTTTTCTTCTGCATGTATCGGGGCGTCGTTTTGCGGGATATCAACACCTCCGATTTTAAGTTTTTTAGATATTGATGCAATTATGCAGATTTCTTTAGGGGATATAAGAACGATGTATTTAAAATTGTCTAATCCGCATTCTATAGCAGAGACTGTAGAATTGAATATTTATGGAGATCCTACAATTATTAGTTATTGGACTTACTTTCAGGATCAAAAATATGGGAATAGAACACATAAAATTGTGAGTTTGAATCCCGGTGAGGAGATTTATGTGCCGGTGAATATTTTTGGTGCGAAATCCGGAAAATATAATATTATTATTATTGGAACGTCTCTTTCTAATGGACTTAAAACAAGAAAAGAATTGCCGGTTTTAGTATATTATCAAACAAATGAGGGATTAAATTCACAAACGCCTGGGTTGGGTGTTTTTGGTTTGCTGATGATTGTTTTGTTTGCATCTTTTATTGGTAAAGAACGTCTTTGATGTTTTTTCTTAAATTTTTAATATTTTCTCTATTTGCGTATGTTTTTGTGTCTATGCCTCGCGTATTTAACCATTCTTTTGTTTCGCCGGTGATTATGATGTCTTTGGTTTTTAATTCTTCTAAATTTTTTGCACCTACTAAAAACATAGTAGTTTTTAGTTCGTGAATTATTTGTTGTAATACTTTTTTGACATCATTAGCGGATTTTGTTGCGGGTTTTAATAATGGAAGTGCCAGTCCTACGTAATTGGCGCCTAGGCAAATTGCTTTTGCGGCATCTATTCCTGAACGGATACCACCGGATGCAATTATTGGTAATTTTGTTGATTTTGTTACTTCTACAATTGATATTGCGGTTGGTATTCCCCAATTTTTAAAAACTGTTCCAATTGGTTGTTTTTCTTTATCGCGATAGGATTCTACTGCGCTAAATGATGTTCCGCCAAGGCCTGCTATGTCTATGATTGCGACGCCTGATTTTTCAAGTTCAATTGCTGTTTCTCTAGAGATTCCGGCACCTGTTTCTTTTACGATTACGGGTTTTCCTAAATTCTGACATATATTTTTAATGGCAGTTTTATCGTTTTTAAAATCCAGGTCGCCTTCCGGTTGTGTTGCTTCTTGCAGTGGGTTTAGGTGTATTGCAAGTGCATTTGCGTCAATAAAATTGATTGCGTTTTTTGCATCTTTTATGTTATATTCGTTATTTGAGAATTGTATTGCTCCTAGATTACCTATTAATGGTATTGTTGGAGCAACTTTTCGAACAGTATATGTTGATTCAAGTGTTTGATCTTCAATTGCTGCTCTTTGAGAACCTACACCCATTGCAAGACCTAAATCGTTAGCGGCAATGGCTAAATTTTTATTTATTTTTTCTGCTATTTTTGCGCCACCGGTTATTGCTTCTATTATGATAGGGGCTTTTAATGTTTTGTTTAGAAATGTGCACGTTGTATCTATGTCTGACATATTTATGCTCGGGAGTGCGTGATGAACGAGTGTTAGATCTTCAAAACCGGTTGTTTTTGTTGATTTTATATTTTTTTCGATACATATGGTTATATGTTCTTTTTTTCTGTTTTCTGTTTTATTTTGAGTCATAATAGCATCATTTTATTTATTTATCAGCAAAGTTTATATATGGGCGCATGCATATTTAATTTAATAATTAGAGGTGATTTAAAATGATTATAGAACCGTTAGAAGAAGCTTTTGCGAACCTTGGTTCCAGTTTTGTTAATGGATTTCCAGGGCTTGTATATGCGCTTTTATGGGTAGTTGTTGGTTATATTGTTGGCCGAGTTTTAGCATCTATTGTAAGACGTGTATTAAAAGAAGCTAAAGTAGATAATTATTTGAAGGATAGTGGAAGAATGTCTTTTAAATTAAGTTCAATACTTGCGACAGTTGTAAAATGGGTAGTTTACCTTGTATTTTTACAGCAAGCAGCGACACTTTTAGGAGTGGCTGTGATAAGTGCAGTGGTGAACGAAATTATTGCATTTGTACCCGGAATTGTAGGGGCCGTAATTGTGCTTCTTGCAAGTTATGCGCTTGGAATGTATATAAAAGAAGATGTCATAGGAGACAAAGAATTATACACAAGTATGTTAGGCAAAGCGGTATTTTTCTTAGTAATTTATGTAGGTATTGCAACAGCATTACCACTTGTAGCAATTGATACGATGCTTATA
>WSZW01000172.1 GCA_013139905.1 archaeon | reverse complement strand
GGTTATGCAGAAGCATATTATATGAGTGGTAACACTAGTTACCAAACAATTTCAGAAAATCTTGCAAAAAATGAAATAGATCCATATAATTATAACGACCCCGATTATGATTACTACGCAACCTGCGATAGAAATTACACAACAGGTGATATTGAAGATTTCAACTGTAACACACATTATTCTACAAAATTTGAAAAAAACATAACCGGTCCAGACCGACAATCATCAATGATAACTTCACTATGGAATGTATTTCAAAAATTTAAAGGTGATTTTTTCAAATATAGTTCTATTGGATACAGCGACGGTCACGCCGATAACTGTGATGTATGGTCAGAAGACTATACTTGCGATGACCCTAACGATAATAATAATTCTGATCAAGGACAAATGATTCTTGCATACTGGAACGCATATAGTGCAACCGGAAACAATACATACAAACAAATTGCGGCAAATCTCACAAATGCAGGACTTTCAAAAAACGGATCAGTTATGCTTATAAGAGGATTTTGGAAAGCATATGAAATGACTGGCAACAACACATATAAACAAAAAGCGATTAATCTTACAAACCAAACAAAAGATAATTGCATAACATCCTCTTGTGAATCATTTGAACTGGCATTAAATATAATTGCTTACTGGGAAGCATACGAACAAAATCCCACAAACGAATATATGAATTATGCATTCAACAAGACCATAAAAGTAGAATCATCAAACAAATGTAATGCTTACGGATACAACTACTCATGCGAAAACGACCTATCACAAGGTGCTATGATTTCCGCATACTGGAAAGCATACCAAGCACATCGAGCAGATACAGGAAATATAATACTCAACATAACAATTAATAATGAAACCAACCTATTTGAAGAATTTAACGCTACAATATACATAGAAAACAATAATAGCTACAAACTTTCATATATAGACATAATTCTTACACTTTCAAACGGACTAACTACAGACAATTCAACATTAAACATAACAACCCTTATGCCAGGCAACAACACAACCTACAACATAAAAATTCAACCCATTGGTGTAGGACTAAACACAATCACACTCTCTGCAGATGCATTAAAAGGCGCACATGGCCAAACAAGTACAAATACAACAGTATTCACACAAGAAAATATATTCCAAAACAGTTCCACCTATCTAGAAGAAACAACAGCACAAATAGATGAAGAATATTTTTTAATCTACAAAATAAACAACACATTCAACTACACATTAATGAACCTAACAATTAATATGTCTTTCGATAGCATTACCACTGTAACAAACATCACCATAATACCCAACACAACATACATAACTAAAGCAAATAATACAACCCTAATCATTCCATCAATACCTCCTGGAGAATCATTAACAATAATATTTACACTACAAAGTTCAAACGACGGAATAACCACAATATCACTAAACACAACAACACCGTATGGCGGATTTGTATCAAATGATTATGAAATAACTATTACCCTTCCAATAGAAACATCAGATAGTAAAACTTCTACAAGTAGTAGCACAATAACCAGTGCAGAAATAAAAGAAGAAACATATACATATACAAACATAAATACAACAAATACATGCAAAAAACAACCGAAAATATGCAAAGACTTAGAAGAATATATTTACAAAAATAATTTAGAAATTGACATCGAAAAAACAAAAAACCCGAATAACTGGATATTAATTACTAGAAACATAACAAAAAACATAACACTTGATATATCTCCAAAAACAAACCAAACAATCATAATTTATGACATAATATCAAAAACAATAACAAATACAAGCAAAAATATAAAAATAACCCCTAAAAAATATTTCATTGTTGATTCAGACCCAATAATCAGATTCATCTCACCAGGTAAAAAAATACATATCAACTATCAAATTGAAAGCAAATACAAAATTGAAAACTTTGAAAAACCATATATATATTTCACCAATCCAAAAAAACTCAAATTCAACATCACCACCATAATAAACGATAGCATAAACGCAGTAACAAATGTTACCATAAACATAACCACTAATTATTTTAAACCAAACTGCAAATACAAAATAGATTCAAAAAACTGGATAAAATACACAAAACCAAAAACATTAACGGATTTAAATGACGGAGAACACACATTAATAGTACTCTGTACAGACCACAACAATAACACCGTTCAAAAAACAATACCGTTCAAAATTTCGAACCCTAAAAAAAATAACGAAATTACAAATGAAACAAAAAAGAAAAACATAATTCTGCCTATAAGCATCGCAGCCATAATTTTCATAATAATCGCAATCCGAATAATTAATAGAAAACAAAAAAATAATGACCCTCATCATTACAAAAATATAGAAAAAGAACTAGATTACGTAATAAAACTTTTAAATCACAAAAAATACAAAGATGCAGATATGAGCATCTCAAAAATAATAAACACCTATTCAAAAATAACACTCCCACCACACCACGAAGAAAGAATAGCCAACAGAATAAAAGAAACACTTAATATGATTAAAAAACAAATAAATACACACAAAAACAATAACGAATTAAAAACAACATAAATTACAAAAACTTAAGAATTCTCAACATCTTGTTTTTCTTTCTCAAGATCACTTATTTCACTCTTTATTGTTTCTTCTTTTTTCTCTAATTTCTTTTCTTTTTTCTCTAAAACTTGTATCTCTTCATCTATTTTTGATTCTTTTTTCTTTTTCGCCCAATCATGATATTTCTGTCTAATAGATGCAAACGGCCCGGAATAAGTTTTAGTTTGTATGTTTTTAGAATTATTAGTTGCATTAAATCCATTATTTACAACAAACATATCTTGGCGAGGTTTGACTACTTCTTCTTTTTTTACAACTTTTAAATGTAATTTACGCCGTACAAAATCAATAATACGACTAAATCCAAATTTAAACTTTGATGATACACTATATTTCTTAGAACCTTCATGAGACGTACTTTTTCCACGCATCAATAACGATAAAGCAATATCAATATCCCCGATTTTTGTCCGAACTTCAATCAAAGCACTATGCTTATCCGCCATCATTTTATTAAACGTCGCTTCATCAATCTGTCGTTTAAAATACTGAATTTCTGTAGATTTTCTAATTTCGGTAAGTTCTTTTTCTCTTTTTCTCAAATGCCTTAAATCAGTTTTCATCCAAGCATACGGTAGTATAAATTTTGTTGTAAAGAAAAACAAAAATACAAAAGACACTAATCCAATAATAATATTTTCTTTATTTTCATTAAGCCATAAAATCGTTCTTAAACCCGTGATTTCAGCTTCAAGCTTTAATTTTTCTACCTTTAAACTATTTACTTCTGCCCTCAATCCGTCAACATCATTATCCACAATTGCTTTTTGTGCTTTTAGAATACTGGCTTCAATAATATCATATTGTCTCTCAAGAATTTCAACATTAACACCGGAATTTTTATATTGTGATATTATTAATTTTAATTCACTTGCACGTGTTTTAATTTCATTTAAATCTTCAATATATTCATTTTCCTCAATTACAACAACAACTGTTTCTATTTTTTTACGATCCAATGTTTTCGTCATCACACTCACAGAATATTCTGCAGGAGTAACCGTCAAATTAGTAGATAAACTAATTGGAAAATTATCTTTATCTTTTGTTTTTACATAAAAATAATCATTAGTTTCAAAAGAACAACAATCCCCTTCAATAGCGATGCTTAAATTAACATCAAAATCCCCAATATTATCCACAACACCTGTAATTGACCCCACATCACCTTTCATAATCGTAATAATATCTGGTTTTAGCAAAAAATTATAATCCGTACTATTTCCTTCAATAATTATCGTAGTATTTTGACCGGGAACACCAAATCCGCCACCACCGGAACTACTTCCCCCGCTTGGAGGCTCTGAACTACCGCCACTATCACTTTTAGTTATCCAAAAATGCGTATCAATACCCGTATTATTATTTACATCATCACTCAAATTATATTCAATACTAAACTGAGTACTAAATGTTGTTGCTGCATAACAAACAGGATTCAAATCATATTGATTCCACGTTATATTTGCACCAGTATATTCCCCAATAGAATCATTCTTGCTACCCCAAACACCTGTATCGGTCGTATAACATTTAACCGTGTAATTCGCATTATCTGCGTAAGCATCACCACGTTTATTCGAAACCCTAAATTTAACCGTCATCGGAGCTTTCGGTGTAAAAAGAGCATACCCCGCAGGCGGCGTAAACACAGTCGCAATCAATTCATCAGTAATGTTAAAATTCATACTTGAATTACCGCTATTCCCGTATTTAGAAACATTAGAATTTATTGTATACACACCAGTCAAATTCGACGGCGTCACATAATAAGTCCCATCACCAAGAAATGTCGTATTCCCTTGTGTATCATTCAAATTAATAGTTTCGCTAAAACCGGCAACACTCAAATTATTAACATTCAAAACATCAAGAGTTACATTAACAATCTCACCCCGATTATAAACATCATAAATATTTATGCTAACATCATAAACATTTGTCGTGTTAAAACTCATAACAGAAGAGATATTTGTATTTTCCGAATAATCACTTGCATTTGTATAAAAATCATACAATGTTATATTTGTTAGTATTGTTATATTTTCTGCTTCAAACTTAAATTTTGCAATACCATTATCATAAGTTATAACCCTCTCACCATCAATATTTTCACTAAATCCTGTTGGATGCGTAATATTTAAAAACGCACTTTTCACATTAAAATTATCACTTATATTTGCATATATTATTGCTGTTTCATTCAAATTATATATCGTATAATTATTTTCAATCCACAGATTCTCAATTATCGGATCTTCAATATCTGAATCAGCACTCACGTTAACAGTTGTATTTCGTTCATTATAATATCCGTTGGGATTAAGAACCGTATTATTTTTAATTGTCAAATTCACGTAACTTAAACCAATATTAATTGTCGTTATATTCCATTCAACAATCCATCCGTCAGTTGTACCCATATAAATTATTGATTTATTTTTTTCGGCGGTATCATTATTAAATTCAAGTACGCTGCTATTTACATACATCATAGCCGTAACATTTGCAAGGTCGCCTCCAATTGCAGAAATTTGATATTTTCTTGTATTATTTGTATTATTTTCGTAATTTATACCCCCTTCAATAAGTTGTATAAACGGCCAACCATAATTTATTGTAAATGACTGATTTTCTGTAACTGTATTTTGCGCATAAACAGTTATGTTTATTATGTATTCCCCTGAACGCGTAGTATTTGTATAATTGTTTGCATAATAATAAGTACCAAAATCACCGATTTTCCCGTCATGAAGTTCAACAACATCCAAATATCCGTCTGGCTTTAAAATATATGCCGTAACATTCTCGATGGCAGAAGCATTATTGCCGACTTCAGCCTGAATGAATATTGCATCCGTCATATTTGCTGTCTTTTTATCAAGCGTTGTATTCATTTCAAGAATTTTCGTATCAAACTCATCAAAAACATCAAAACTCCCAACATCCCCGTCTGCATCCCTACGATATAATTTAGACACATTATAAACACCTAAAAATTCAGTATCATTAAAAACATAAGACCATTGCCCCGAAAT
>WSZW01000015.1 GCA_013139905.1 archaeon | reverse complement strand
AACCAGTTATTTGTGTTCCGGCACTTTCAATATTAATTGTATTCTGTTTTACAAAAGTTGTTGTATCGGTTATATTAAATATAACCAACAAGATTCCTGAAAGATTAGCATCTAAAATCGGTTGTGTAAATAATGCAACAGGAGGTGTATTATCAACAACAACAGAAACATTTGATGAAATATTATAATTTCCTGAAAAATCAGAAGCCATTGCAGATATATTATACATCCCATCACCAATTAATGAGGTATCATAACTAATATTATAACTTATTCCTAAACCCGATATATCCGTACCTACAACCAAACCCCAACTTGAATTGCTCATATAAAAAGACACATTCTTTATACCCGTCAATATATCATTTGCATCCGCATAAATATTGATTATACCCGTAACATTTTCACCAACCACTGGCACCGTAATATTCACAAGATAAGGCATCGTATTATCCACTATAACATTTCTTGTATTATAGCCCATAATTCCCGCATAATTATTTCCGGAAACATTAAGAACCACCACACCATCAGATTCAAACGTTGTATTCCATAAAAAACTACAACTATAGCCATATAATATAGAAGAACAATTCACAATTGGATCAAAACCACTTATGACTGTCCCATCACTAGTAATATTTATAGTAGACTGAGACACAAAAGTCACAACATCAGTTATGTTAAACATTACATTCACACTACCGGAAATATTCTCTAATACTAAAGGCTGTGTAAACTGAACAACCGGAGGAGTATTATCAACATAAACAGTCCTGTTTGAAGAAATATTAACATTATCTGCCGCATCATATGATTTCATAGAAATATTATAAACGCCATCAGCAAAAATCATAGTATCTAAAGAAACACTATAATTAATACCATCACCACTAGAATTATACCCTAAAAAATAACTCATAGTATTATTTTTAATATAAAATGTTGTGTTTGATACAAAACTAATAGTATCATTTGCCTGACCAATAATATTTACAGATGCCCCTGTGATATTTGAATTTTCAACAGGAATTAATATATTAGTAATATATGCCGGATCATTATCAATAACATACGTAGTCATATTATTATATCCAATCAAATCACCCATATTAACAGCAGAAATATTCATAATTTCATCATTATCTATCTGTATATCGCCTGTCCAAAAAGTACCATTCCAAAAAAGACTTCCAAAATCTGCAAAAACATATTTAATTAAATCAGTTTCTTGCCCGGAAACATTAACAACAACATGAACATAAGTATCATTCTTTATTATAGTATCATTCATCCAAACATAATTTATAACAGGTTCACTAGTTGAAAGATCACACGGATCTTTACACACATAACCTGCTCCATCCACCTTATAATAACAAATCCATAAATTCTCTCTTGTACTTTCTCCACGAATAGAATTCTTATCATAAACATAAACATACAAATCATAATATTCTTGAAATATATCCTCTACTGAAAGATTCCCGGAACATACAGCTTTTCCACTACTATTTTCAAGATTCACAGAACCAAGTATAATAGTATCTTCGCTTTTATTTACAAGCGCCACAACACAACCGGATGCATTATTATTAAACCCGGCACCACTCGTAAAATTAACCAATATTTCTATTTCCTCAACACCCTGATAATAATTTCTGCTAAGATTAAGAGCATTTTCATAAACCGGATAATCTAAAACAGTTATCGTTGTTTCATTTACACTACTTGGATTTCCAGCTCCATCAATTGTACGCACCTGTATTGTTGTATCTCCAACAGAAAGATTTGTGAATGTATAAGAACAATTATCCGCCAAATACCAAGTAACACCCGTATCATTTGAAAACTCACAATGATCAATTCCCGAATCATAAACACCAAAATCAGACACATTAGCAGTAAATGTTATATCATTTGTCAGTAACTGGCTCAAATTTACAGGCGTTATATTCAAAATATAAGGTGCCTCATTTTCAAGTATACTAATATTACGATATATTTTCGATATAATACCAGTTATAGAACTTCGCACATCAAGTGTCTTTAAACCAAGATTTGTACTTATATCAACAACACCAGTCAAAGTAACATTTATATTTCCAATAAATGAATCCCCTTCTGCCTGAAGTGTATTTGAATTAACTGTCTTTACCATACCTGCAGGACCTTGTGTAACAATCATAAAAGTATTTAAATCATACGGCACTTTACCATAAAGACTATAAGGATATTCAGTACTTCCAACAGAAAAAAGAACAGTTTGACCAGACAATCCTTCCTTATAATACGTCAAAGAAACATTATCCCCCAAACGTACCACATCACTATATGTTATATTTGTTCCACCGGCAAGTACACTTGCAAAACTGGGATATGTTTTATCATCAGAAAGACAATATGTTGTATTTACACAATCTGAATCCGCACAATCTATATTACTATCAAAATCATTATCCATTCCATCCTTACACAACCCAGGACCTTTTTCATTTTGAGGACAATAAAATTCAGAAGAACAATCAAAATCCATACAATCAATTTTACCATCAGCATCATTATCAAGACCATCATTACATAATGTCTCACCCGCAGGTTCACAAATAACACCTAATGGTCCTACCAACCCAACACAATCTGAATCCGCACAATCAATATTACCATCCGCATCTGTATCAATACCATCAGAACAAGTATCCATAGTTACATTTTCTGCCTGAGGACACGGATTACAAGTAACACCTTTAGCATTACATGCAGAATCAAAACAATCCGTAAAACCATTATCATCATTATCTCCGCCATCATCACAAGTTGCGGGCCATGAAAAATATTCATTTGGAGCACAAATAACGTCTTGTGGACCAAAAACACCATAACAATCCGAATCAGAACAATCTATAAGTGAATCAAGATCATTATCAATCGTGTCATTACACCAATTGGAACCATCAGACCCATTATGAACAACATTATCAATTCCTTTTGTCTCATTAAAAGGACAAGCAAGATCAATATATGGCGTCAAACCATAAATATACATCCCTCCATCCTTAAGTCGCCCCCGACAATCAACATCAGAACAATCCCATACACCATCCTGATCATTATCAAAACCATCAGTACAATTCATTTCATACC
>WSZW01000161.1 GCA_013139905.1 archaeon | reverse complement strand
TAACGGTGATGTCTTCAACAGAGCTATTTATTTTTATTATGTTTTTTTCGGTTTCTTTTCCATAAATGTTTCTTATGTTTGATAATAAATTATCTGTTCCCGGGGTAACTATTATCTCGCGATTATTGCTTAAAAATTTGAAATGTATTTTGGAATTGGCAAGCGCGTAACGAGTGAGGATGTCTATGATGTGTTCTAATTCTACGGCATCAGATTTCATGTATTTTTTTCTTGCGGGTGTGTTGAAAAATATGTTTTCTACTTTTATTTGTGTTCCTTTTGGTGCGCCGGCGGTTGTTATATTTGTTATTTTGCCGCCAATTATTTCTATTTTTGTGGCAAGGGCGTCGCCGGTATTTGTTATCATTTCGATTTTTGAAACAGAGGCGATACTCGCGAGTGCTTCTCCTCTGAATCCTAGTGTGTTTATTGAAAATAAATCGTTTACGTCTTGAATTTTGCTTGTTGTGTGTCTTTCAAAAGAAAGGATTGCGTCGTCGTGAGTCATTCCGCAACCGTTATCTGAAATGGATATCATGGATTTTCCTGCTTTAACAACGTTGATTGTTATTTGGGTTGCGCCGGAATCAATTGAATTTTCTACTAGTTCTTTTACGATTGATGCCGGGCGTTCTATGACTTCGCCTGCGGCTATTTTGCTTATTAGCGAGTCTTCTAGTTTTTTTATTTTTGTGTTATTTGTGTTATTTTTTTGCATGATTTCTTGTTTGTGGTAAAATGTTTTATTTGTTGGGGTATGTATAAAAGGTTTATAATATATTTAGTTATTGATTAATGATAACGGTTTAACTTATGAATAATTTTATTGAGTGTTCGTGGGATGATATAAGATTAAATGATGGTTGGTTGATGAATAAATATATTGAAATGGGAAAATCTATTCAAACGATACACGAATCAATTTATTTTAAAAGAGAATCCCTAGATGAGATAATATTACAATATCCACATAAAATTATATATGGGAAAAATAATGATGAATTAAGAACTGCATATGCAAATATAATTGCAGATAATATGACTCAAATCAATGAAATATTAGGTGTTAATTATCATATAGATTATAATGAATCAAAAGAATCAATAGTTATTGGATTTGTAGAGAAAGCAAAAACGGTGACTGCTGAGATTAAAGAACATATAAATACAATGGGGTTGTTTTCTGTTTTGGATAATTTAAAATTTTAT
Organism: archaeon; assembly: GCA_013139905.1. Taxonomy (GTDB): domain Archaea; phylum EX4484-52; class EX4484-52; order EX4484-52; family B79-G9; genus GLR112. The sequence goes on along the minus strand of WSZW01000161.1, from coordinate 4,634 downwards.
TTTTATCAAATGAAATTAAGTACGTATCATAATCCAAATTCAAGTAAGTTATATTTTTGTAGTAATTTTAATGAATTTTTTTCAAAAAAAATTAGTCCTGTTGATGTAATTCATGAAGAAATTCATAAAATTATAGATGATATGAACTCGTCTATTAACCATGATTTTTATATTCATGAAGGAATAGCTATATATATGCATAATATATTATACGATAGTTCTGATGCCAGTTTAAATATGGATATTTTAATAAAACAATTTTGTTGTATTGATTATGCTTTGTATATGATTGATGAAAAAAAAAGGGATGATATATTAAAAAATAATTTTGGAAGTTTTTTTAAACCATTTCCCCATTTAAATAATAATAATGCGAGACGAAATCGAACTCCTCATGCAATCGGTTATAGTTGTATTTTATATAATGTTGAAACTGTAGGGGAACATATAATAAGTCAACTTATTAATAGTTAAAATATTTTATTTATTATTGATTAAAATAGAGTTTTTTGTGTTTCTTTATTTTTTTTATTGTTTGAGTGGTGTGGATTGTTTTTTTCTTGTTTTTTTTGGTTTTTTTTGTTCGTATTATTTTGATTATTATTGTTGTGGTTGTTTTTTGTATTCTCAATTGGTGTGAATATTTTTTCTGAGTTGTCTTCTGATTCAAATAGGTCTTGCATTTCGCGTGCGCGGTTGATGACTTCTGGTGGCAGGCCTGCGAGTCTTGCGACTTCTACGCCGTAGCTTTTATCTACGCCGCCTTCTTCGATTTTTCTTAAGAATATTATGTCGTCTTTGTCTTCTTTAACGGATACGTGATAGTTTTTGATGCCTTTTATGTTGTCTTTTAGTTTATTCATTGTGTGGTAATGTGTTGCGAAAAGGGTTTTTGCGCCAATGTTTGTTAGTATATATTCTGCAACTGACCAGGCGATTGAAAGTCCGTCATATGTACTTGTTCCGCGTCCAATTTCATCTAATATAATAAGACTTTTTGATGTTGCGTTGTTTAGGATGTTTGCGGTTTCATTCATCTCTACCATGAATGTACTTTGTCCTGTGGCTAGATCATCTTGTGCGCCTACGCGTGTAAATATTCTATCAATGATGCCTATGGTAACAGATGTTACCGGGACAAAACTGCCTGCCTGCGCCATTAATGTAATTAATGCTACTTGTCGCATGTATGTTGATTTTCCTGCCATGTTGGGTCCTGTGATTATGGCCATTATGTTATCTTTATTGTCGAGGATGGTATTGTTTGGTACAAATCGTTCGTATTTTAACATTTTTTCTATTGTTGGGTGTCTGCCGTCTTTTATGTTTAATTCGTCTGTGTTTGTGATGTTTGGTTTTTTGTAATTATTTTGTGATGCGACATCTGAAAAACAGCAAAGTGTGTCTAGAATTCCGATTTTTTCTGCTACGTCTTTTAGTTGGTTCATGTATTTTAGAAGTTCGTTTAATACTTTTGAAAAAATATCTGATTCGATTGATTTTATTTTTTCTTCGGCACCTAAAATTTGTGATTCTTTTTCTTTTAGTTCTGCGGTTATGTATCGTTCTCCATTAACTAGAGTTTGTTTTCTGATGTAATCTTGTGGTACTTGATTGATGTTGGAATTTGTAATTTCTATGTAATATCCGAATACTTTGTTGAACTTTATTTTTAATGATTTTATTCCGCTTTTTATCTTTTCCGCATTTTCAATTTTTGTAATCCAGCTTTTGCCGTCACGAGAGAGGGATCTTAATTCATCAAGCTCTAAATTATAGCCGTCTTTTATGAATCCGCCATCTCTTAATGTGGCTGGTGGTTCGTCTGATATTGATGCGTCTATAATAGTTTTTGCGTTTGTAAGGGAATCCATTTGTGATATGTCTTTTAATATTTCTGATTGTGGGTTTTTTAATAATTTTTTGATGCGCGGTATTTCTATTAATGATTTTTTTAATGCTACTAAGTCTCTGGCGTTTGCACTTTTACAGACTATTCTTGATAAGATTCGTTCAATGTCATAGACGTCTTCAAAACGATCAACTATGTCTTTTTGCAGTATTGTGTTTGTGGTTAATTCTGATATGGCGTCGTGTCTTTTTTTGATTTCGTTAATGTTTAAAAGTGGATGTAGTAGCCATTGTTTGGTTGTTCTTGCGCCCATGGGGGTATTTGTTTTATTGAAAAGTTCAAAAAGTGTGCCTTTCATGGTGTTTTCTTGTATATTTGAACAAAGTTCGAGATTTCTTTGTGTTTGTCTATCTAATATCATGTAGTCGTCGGTTGAATATGTGTGTATTTTATTTAGATGTGGCATGTCGCGTAATTGTGTGTCTTTTAAGTATTTTATTAGTGCTCCGGATGTTCTTATTGATAATGGCATGTCTTTTATTCCGAACCCTTCTAGGTATTTTGTTTGAAATTGTTTTTTTAGAACGTATTTGGCATTTTCGAGGTTGAAATCATCATCATTTACTGGATTGACGTAGATGCCTTGATTTTTGATGTCTGCAATAAGTGTTTTGTCGATTAATGCGCTTTTTGGGATGATGCATTCTTTTGGTGAAAATCGTGATATTTCTGATAGTAGTTTGCTTGTGCTGTTAAATGATGTGGTCATAAACGACCCTGTTGATATGTCTGCAAGACTTATGCCAAAGTCATCACCAAATCTAAATATGGATATTATGTAGTTGTTTGATCCTGAATCAAGCATGTTTGCATCAACAACGGCACCCGGTGTTATGGTTCTTACGACTTTTCGCTTTACAAGACCGACTGCTTTTTTTGGGTCTTCTACTTGTTCGCAGATGGTGACTTTGTATCCTTTTTTTACTAGTTTTGCTATGTATGTGTCTGCTGCGTGATGTGGGATGCCTGCCAGGGGTACTTTTCTTTGAGTGCCTCCACGGGATGTAAGTGTTATGTCTAGTTCTCTTGCAGCTAATTTGGCGTCATCAAAGAATAATTCGTAAAAATCCCCCATACGTGTCATTAGTATAGAGTCCGGGTATTCTTTTTTTATGTCTAATATTTGCTGCATCATCGGAGTTTGAGAATCATAGTTAATCATGAAGATAGATTGAATAGAAAATATATTAAATATTTGTTGTGATTTTTTGTTTTTTCTGTTTTATTATGTTTGTTTTTATTTTTGTTTTTTCTGTTCGTTTTTAATATATTGCTATTAGTTCAAATACATAAGACATTTAAAGCTAACCGATAAAAATGTGTCTTATAAGATACATAGTGAAGACCTAGATTCTTTGGTATTTTTAAATAATAATAAACGAATAAAACGATTAAACAAAAATTATTTTTAAAATGGAGTGTAAGTAACATGGCATCAAAAGTTGAAAGAACGACAGAAACAATTAAAGCATTGGCAAAAACGCCAATTAATGTTAGAAATATTGCAATTGCAGCACATATTGATCACGGGAAAACAACATTATCGGATAATTTATTATCCGGTGCCGGTATGATTTCCGAGGATTTAGCTGGTAAACAATGTTTTATGGATTTTGATTCTCAGGAACAAGAACGAGGTATTACTATTTACTCTGCGAATGTATCTATGGTACACGAAGTTGAGGGTAAGGGTTATCTGGTAAATCTTATTGATACTCCGGGTCACGTTGATTTTGGTGGCGATGTTACAAGAGCTATGCGTGCGGTTGACGGTGTTGTAGTGGTTGTTTGCGCGGTTGAAGGTGCTATGCCTCAAACTGAGACTGTTCTGCGACAAGCTCTAAAAGAAAGAGTAAAGCCTGTTTTATTCATAAACAAGGTTGATAGACTGATTAAAGAACTTAAACTTACTCCTGAGCAAATGCTTGAAAGATTTACTAAACACATTACATATGTTAATAATTTAATTAAAAAATACGCACCTGAAGAACACAAAGAAGAATGGCAAGTAGATGTTCAATCCGGAAAAGTTGCTTTTGGTTCTGCATACAAGAACTGGGCAATGTCTGTTCCGTATATGAAAAAAAGCGGTGTGTCATTTAAAGATATTATTGAAATGACTGAAAATGACCAAGAAAAAGAGCTTGCAAAAAAGGCTGTTATTCACGAAATTATTCTTGATATGGTAGTTAGACATTTACCTAGTCCAATTGATTCTCAAAAATATAGAATTAAGAAAATATGGACTGGTGATATTGAATCTGATGTTGGTAAATCAATGGCTGCATGTGATCCTGACGGACCGTTTGTGGGTGTGGTAACCAATGTTACTTCTGATAAACACGCTGGTAGTATTTCTACTGTTAGATTATTTTCCGGTAAAATCAAAGAAGGTCAAGAAGTCTATAATGTTAATAGAAAAGATATATCACGTGTTCAACAAGTGGGTGTTTATGCTGGTCCTAAAAGAATTTCAATGGGTGAAATTCCAGTTGGAAATATTGTGGCTGTAACCGGTGTTGGTAGTGCTGCTTCCGGTGATACAATCTGTGATACAGAACACAAAGATGTTGCACCTTTTGAAAGTATTCAACACGCTTTTGAACCGGTTGTTACTAAATCAATTGAAGTAAAAAATATTAAAGATCTTCCAAAATTGATTGATATTTTAAAACAAAGATCAAAAGAAGACCCAACTATCAGAATTTCAATTTCTGAAGAT
>WSZW01000121.1 GCA_013139905.1 archaeon | reverse complement strand
AAATGCTAGATACGATATTTAGAGTATAGATTGCAACTGTATATCTTTATATACGTAACAAGTGATGTTGGGTATAGATCTTACTGCCCGACATCTTCAAAATTTTGCACCGTTGGTATAGCCTGGTCTATCATTGGGGATTTCCAATCCTTAGACATGCGTTCAAATCGCATACGGTGCATTTATATAATATAGGTATTAATATGGATATTATTATAGATTTACAAAATAATATGGTAGCATTATGGAATAATTTATTTGAGGATACTGATACTATTGATCCTATAGATGAAATATATGTATCAGAATTTTTACTTACATTAGGATTAACAATTGTAATGTTTATATTGTATGCGTGGTATATGATTCCCATTAATTATATAAGAGATAATATAAAATTACATAATATTGGATATTACGATTTTAAAATTAAAAGGAAAGTATAATATGGAAAAGAATTGTACAACATGTGAACAGTATGCAACATGTCCTATATATATTGTATCAGGAGAAATACAATATGATTGCGTCGATTGGATTCTAGCAGATACATTTACAAATAATATTCGTAATAATGAAGAAGATATTATAATAAAATTAACAAAACTCATTGGAATGGCAGATGAAATATTAGAACGAATGGATCATAAAAAATTACCAAAACCGAACCAATAAAAATTCATGAAATACAAGTTAGGTGATTAGAATGGTAGATGAATTTGATGATAATTTACATTATAAAGTAGGAGATGTATATAGAACAGGTACAAATTTATATATAATTACTGGACATAAACCATGTTCAGAATGTCGTTTTCCACGATTAAATAGATGTGCTGGTAAAGCAATATTTACAAACGTTAAATCAAAATATCCATATGAAGTATGTGGTATACAAGGAAGGGGCGATGGCACATTTAAAAAGGTATATAGTAAAGTTGAAATAACAAATATTAGATGGTGATATTTATCAAAATGCCAGTATAGCATAGTGGTTATGCGATAGGCTGCAGACCTGTTTACTCCAGTTCGATTCTGGATACTGGCTTTCTCGTCCTAGTCCTCCGAATGAACCAGAATTGGACTAATATTTGTTGTGCCCCCGTACTTCAGTGGAAGAAGACTACGCAATCGGCCGATAGGGTGTAGAAAGTCATTAGTTCGATTCTAATCGGGGGCATTCACAGTGCCGCAGTATCCAAGAGGTTACGGAGAGCGCCTTGTAAGCGTTTTTTCATCGGTTCAAATCCGGTCTGCGGCTTTATATTTATATAAATTTATAAACATTAATTTAATACTATGATAACAAATGACGATTTAAATTATAACATTGGCGATACAGTTTTAGTTGAAAACATTTTATATGATATAATAGGACATGTAAAATGTAGTAGATGTCAATATGACATATTAAGTACTTGTTATGGTAAACCAATATTTAAAAATCGTAGAAATAGTATAGAATCGACAGTATGTCCAATAATGTCAAAAAGTTATGGTATTAATACATTATATCAAATAGTGACATCGACAAATATTAGATGGTGAATAAATGGTAGTTATAGATAAAGATGTAGAATTTACGTTAAGTGAATTAAATCAAGATAATATAAATTTAATATATGATGGATTAGAATCATTAGCTAAAAGTTATAGTAATAAAAGTATATTAAACGAAATTGAAAAATTTAAAAAGGTACTAGAATACCACGTTACATAAATAATAAGTGTCTCCGTAGCACAGTTGGTAGATTGCGTCGGGTTGTTACCCCGAAGGTGGTAGGTTCGAGCCCTACCGGGGACGTTAAATATATTTTAATAGATGATTTAAATTAAAGAATAGGATAATATGATAATACGACAAATTAAGTTTAGAGCTTTACAGGAAATACAAACTGGATCGAGAAAAACTAATTATGCGTCAGACGATTTTATTTATTCAAACGGATATTATTATGATAAGTATAATTATTGGTTTATAACACCGAATATTGAAAATTCAGCGTTAGCGTATAGTGATAATAAAATCATTGTATATAAAACATTAGGACAATTTACAGGGCAACAATACAATAATGGAAATGAAATATACGAAGGCGATATTGGAATTTTAGGTGAATATACGTGTATTTTAAAGTTTGATTTTCTTGAATGTCGATTTTGGTGGATTGATATAGTATCGAATCAATGGATAACAGGTAGACCTTCAGATGCAAAAATTATAGGAAATATACATCAAAATCCAGAATTAGTGAGGTAGTATGAAATTAGTAACAATTATGCATAATAATAAGACCATTCGATTTCATGAAAATTTAACAGTTTTATTTTCAGAAAGTATTAAGATTGAAAATGAAATTATTGCTAAAATACAAGAATGTGTAAATCCAGTTGTATATGAAAAACAAAATTGGTTACATATATTGACATGTAAACCAAAAGTAATTGATAATATTAATTCTACACTTGTTATTAAACATATTGAATTTGATATGCATCCAAAATATCAAAGAGAAATTATTGAAGTTTTTCGAACTAGATTTCCGAATATTCAATTAATAATTACAACATGTTCACCATTTATATTACAATCTGTTGTCGATGGTGATATTATTAATATGGATAATCCAGAACAACTTATGTATAATTGTAATAGTATGAGCATAGAAGATATATCTGAAACAGTAATGGGTATATATATGCCACAGCGTAGTAAACGCTATGAAGATATGTTTAATGCTGCACAAGAGTATTATATATTATTAGAAAATGAACCTCTTGCAACAGATACAGATAAAAAAATATTAAATGATAAATTAAATGAATTGACAATTCCATTCAGCGATAATCAAGCATTTATGGCATTTTTGGAAATGGAACGGGTTTTTAAATTAAGAAAATAGTGTACCTATAGTGAAGTTTGGTAATCATGCTCGACTGTGACTCGGGTAATCGCTGGTTCAAATCCGGCTAGGTACCTTGAATTTATTATATTAGATGGGAATAAAATATTATGGAATTAGATGAATATCAAAGAACGGTTGGTAGACCCGATGACTTTAGACGTATTAATGATTCTAGAAAGCAATTGCAAGCACGCGTAGTAGACCGTAATTGTGTTGAAAAGGAATATCATGAAAAATCTTTAAAAATAGAAAAGATGTTAGCAGATTTAGATAAAACTGCTGCTATATACAATAAATCATTTTTCTGCGATAAACCTATATTATCTGAAGAAATGCAGAGACACGAATATATTTTACATGTTGAAATTTTACCACAGCATATTGCAACTATTCGAGTGTATAAACCAAAATGTTCAGTGTATAACCACTTTAGTCTTTATACAACTCATAAATTTAAACATCTAGATTTATGTAAATACAATTTATGTAATTATGGAAAAACTCTTAAGAATTTTGATAAGGTTATATTATCTATTAGAAAAGAATTAGCAGAATTTATTAAAACAGTTATTGATATAAAAAAACCAAGTGAAAATTGTAAAGATTGTAAATTTAAATCTATGCCTATAGAAATATGTCAAATGTACGAATGTCATTATGCATACAAAAATAAAAAATTTTAATTAGGTAATATAAATGAGTGATGAAGATGATTTACAATATGATGTTGGCGAAGTACATCATATAGGTGATAAATATATAATATGTGGACATGTTGAATGTGGTAGTACACGATACCCTTTTTGCAAACTTTGTCACGGTCAACCAATATTCTTAAATTTAAAAACTAATACAAAGACTCATATATGTGGTAGAGTGCAAAAAGTTGATGGGACATTAATTAAACGTTATAA
>WSZW01000142.1 GCA_013139905.1 archaeon | reverse complement strand
TTACACAATTTAGAGTGTACGGATCGGTTCGGAACAACAACTTTTCTTTTTGGCGTTCGATCTTGAGGATATTGGATTGGAATTGTGAATACCATCATTTTGAGATGATCTTACCGCATTATTTATACGTCAAAGAAACATTATGGATTTTATACGGGTAAAACCAGTAAGGCAGTGTACCATAAGATGCACGTTCAGGAGTCCTTGCTGGTACTGGCTTTCACTTTTTTTATACATATTTTAACAACAGAGAGTTATATCGTTAAAACACCCTACACATTGAACATTATATTTTTAGATGTATGTGGTTTTATCCGTTATTGGTGTAACAACTACTCTTAAACGTGATGTATGGGGCTAATATAACGCCGCATGACACTCTTAATGCATTTATGCATAAGAGTATTAAACCAGATAAGAGCGGTTCAATTATGATAGTTAATGTGGGTTGCCTGGAATAGTAACCACCTCACCAATTATTCAACAATATCTTGTATTCTTTTAACGGTTGCCTTGCGTGAACTTGAAAGAAATTCAATATAATCTTCTTTTTCATCGCCATCCCAATATTCATCATAATCAAGATCAAGTGTTTTAACAACTTTTTTCAATTTTGTTTTTGAAAGTTTATTTAATAAATCTTTTTTAGAAATGGGTTTTGCAGATTTCGTCGTTTTACTTTTACTTGTAGTTGAATCAGTTTTGCTAAAATGTTTCTTTTTGTATGATTCTAATGTTGTTGTTCCCATTCCACGATTACATGGTCCACATATAGGTCTTAAATTTGAAATTTGATTTTTCCCACCTTTTGCTATGGCTTTATTGTGACCAACTTGAAAATCAGTAATGTGAATTGTTCTACTGCCACAACAATAACATTTCCCTTCCGTTTTTTCACCAATATATTTAGCCCAAACAGCGTGTCTTATATTTTTATCAAACCGCACTCTTTTTGTTTTCTTAGGTTTGTCATCATCAAAATCAAAAAACACAATAATCACCCTTTTGCATACAACTTTAAACATATATTTTAAAAAGTTGTATAAAAATATGTCTATTTTTTATTATGTGTGAATAAAGCCGTATGATGCGGTTAATGTAACCATATAAGAGCAGTTAGGAAACCAAGTAAAAACCAAGTGATACAAACATTAAGGTTTTAAGAAGTAGTTTTGTGTTTATTGTTATGGTATTGCTGAATCAAACCTAATTTTAAAAAGTGCTATACATATTGCTAATATAATAAACACCGCCACAAAAAGTCCCAATCTTACAAATCTTTTCATTGAAACATGTTCTCCATTTCAGACCCATGGAAACTTACCAATAAAAGTCAATATCACTTATTATATTATCATCACTGACATACATATTTTCATCATACACTATTTTATTACCAACAGAAAACGATTTTATAGTAGAATCATAACCACCTGCTTCATCAATAAATATATACCCATTATCTATCGTATTGAAAATGTTGAACATATGCCCGTCTTGATTATCGATGAAACCAATCGAGACAACACCTGCTTTTATACCAGATTTTTCTGCATTATTATGTAAAAGTTCACTATAATCACTACAAACAAATGTATTAATGTCATATGGTATTTCGTTTGTTTTATCATATTTTAAAAAGTTCATTAATTCAGAATATGAGGCATCTGTAGCATTTGGGTTATTAATTAAATGTATATTATGTCCATCTGCACCTACGAGATAAGCATCGTCTTCTTGGATGTCATATTCATTTGGGTTATCAGTGATAATAGCATACGAGGCACCAATAATAATTGCGATCCAAAAAAGTGTCGTATCATTTATATCCATTATCTCACCTTTCTACAATACTACACTATGTATATCTATATATAAATTTTAGTACACTGTTGTACATACGTAAATAAAATATGTCCCGACTTTTTACACAGGATGTGATTTATACACATAGCCGGTAACAAAATATGTTAATAAAATTATTTGGGTACTATTTTATTTTGTCTTTTCCCACATCTAGTACACACATAATGTTTTTCCTTCACATTTGAAGAAAACGAGGATATACCGCCGGCTTTTTTCCATTTGTGAATACCAAGTCTACATAAGATAATAAGTTTCATATTAATGTGATTAATCAGTTTCATAAATCAACTCGCTATAAGTTTTGTGTTCATTGTTCTTACTAAAAACAACTATTAATATATCTTTATTTTGATTACATTAACACGACATTATTAAGAGACTGTCGGAAAAGTGGTAAAATTGAAACATTCTAACTAATGTGTGCAAGTAAAATGCTATGCTGCGTAGTGGGCAATTTATTAAATAAGTTAAAATCCCTCGAAATATAGATTTTTCCGACAGTCTCTATTAAATGTTAATCTTACATTAACCAATTTTCAAAAAAGTAAGATGATGTATTTGGTGCGGGAGGTGCGATTCGAACGCACGAACTCCTACGAGACTAGGCTCTGAACCTAGCGCCTTTGGCCAGGCTGGGCAACTCCCGCATTACGATGCGTCCACATAGAGCGCTTTTTGTAGTTA
>WSZW01000045.1 GCA_013139905.1 archaeon | reverse complement strand
ACAGAAGATACATTATAATAAAGTGTCGAATTGTCAGTCATATTACATTTCGGATAATATAACCCCGCACTATAAACCGCAGAATCAACAAACCAGTTATATGTCACATTTCCTGTAGATACACTTATATTGCTCCCAAGATACCATGTTTCAGTCTCATTTTCAATATAAAAGCTTACCGGATAATTCTCTATTCCGCCGGATGTAAAATTATCAAACACATTACATATAAGCGGCACTGTAACACTTTGCGAATAATTATTCATTGATGCCGGCGACTGCCAGGAGATGTTTGACCAGCCCCAGACATACAAAGTAATATTTTTTTCATCTGAAGTATAATCTGTTTTAGTCACATTTACCTTTATTATTTCTGAACCCAAAGAATGACCACTAGGAATTGTCCAGGTATAATTCTCATCAATATCTGTAGGATTCAATTTTGATGTAGTATTGTACCATTTTGCCGTATCTGGCGTTATTGGAATTAGTGGATTTTTCGTAATAGATTTAAGATTAACAGCATCACCCAAATTTACATTTATTTCATTTACAGGCTCAATTATAGTCACATCAAGAGTTCCGCCAAGTGTTATGGTAGCAGAATCTTCATTATTTGCATTAACGCTTTCATAATAATATATCGTCGTATTATCCGATATAGAACAACTATAAACATAAGAAGCCGGAGTATAACCTGTCGTATCCACTTTTAATATAGCAATACCGCTTGAATTGGTAATATTCGTACCTATAGGATTACCATTTTCATAAAAAGACACTTTATAACCTTCAATAGTAGTCAAACTATCCTCATCCGTTACATTACAAGTAGTATATAAAACATCACCCACATTATATTCAGCTCCATCTTCTGGCACAGTCATATTTATCTGACCATAACCATAAACAGTAAACCAAAGATAATCAAGGGTATTATTCCAATTATCATACAAATCAGAAGCATTAAATTTTGCAACATGAAGACCCACAGTCCAGCTTTGATTTATAGTAAACGTATGATTTGTCCAATTCCCTGAAACTATTTGTGTAGCTCCACCAATAATTGGCGTCGTTCTGTTAAAAGACACATAAGAACCATCAGTTAAATTTATATCCTCATTCCATTCAGCATACATTTTCAAATAATTTACAGGATTTACAAGCCCTCCTTTGTTAACCTGCGTTGCATTCAAATTATAGTTCGTTGTATTTGGAGCAGTTATGTCCACTAATCTTACATGCAATAAATCATAAGCAGAATCCAAAGAAATATCAGTATCATATTTCAATGTATTATTGTTGTATATCTGACAGGTAATGAAATAATCATCATTAGACATTGAACCATCTGTGTAATTTACAGAAACCCACCCGTTTGAATCAGTTATACTAGTATTAAATACAGCAGTATCATTCCAGTACTCCACAAAATAACCAGAAATCGGATCAGATGAATTTTCATCCACCACCCTACAACTTATATTCGTTGTTGTTCCGTTAAATATAGTATCTGGATTAATCACAATATCGCTTACAGTTGACAAACCCCAAACATCCAAAGTCCTATTTTCAGTTACATTCAGATTACCTGAGGTATCATTAGCCCAAACTCTCCATGTAATATTATTAGGCATATCCATATCAACAGGAACTTGTATTGTAAAATTTGCCCAATCTTGTGTGCCGGACATCGCCACTGGAGAAGAAAGAGTATTATTCTTCCAAACAGTTCCATTATGCCATTCAATAAAGCCATAAGAAAGCTCAAAATTATCTGTCCAATTTGAATAAAAATAAGCATATTGACCCTTGTATATTTTTCCGGTTATATTTGAATCAAGAGGCAAATGCCATTTTGGATATATCACTTCTAAAGTTGTAAGCGTAATATTTTGTTCATTAATTACAGAAGCATTATATTTCTTTGATGCATCATCCGTAATATTACATGTAAGATTCTCTTGACCCGGACTGTTATCCAGATAAGAATATGATGTCCACCCGGAAAATAATGTTGTATTTGAACCAAGATACGCCGTAGAATTATAAAATGACACATTATAACCCGAAATTGATGTTGTATCATCAGCTGTAACTTTACAACTTATTGTCGTACTCTCACCAACATTTATAGTATCATTTAATAGCGCTATATCGCTTGAAAGTATATACGACCAACCCCACACATCAAAAATAAGATAATCTAAAGTGTAATTAGAATTATCATAAGAATCATTAACATAAATCTTTACAACATGATTTCCCAAAAGCCAATCAGAATCAGTAGATACCGTATAATTTGTCCATACTCCTTGTGGCGTCAAAGTATAATTTGAAAGAGACGCAGCCGTTGAATTATACTCTGCTAACCCGCTTCCGATAGTTTCATTCCACTTCGCATATACTAAAATCACATCTCCGCGATTTAATTGAGTCGTATTAGTATTATATATTCCATTATCCAAATAAGAAGAACTATAATCCTCATCAACAACATTATAAGTACTATATTCTGTTCGGGTAAATTCAGTAGTGTTCACCATAAATTTTACCGGATAAACACCTTGTGAATTACCAGTTACATTAAACACATAATAAAAAGTAACGTTATTTCCTATTTGCACAAGTCCGCCTAAAGTAGAATTCCATGCCACAATACCTAAAGACCAATTACCCCCGGTAAAATTTTCCGTATTATTAGCATACCAAATATCATTTGATGGATTTATTTGCCATGTAGAATTAAGAGTTTGGTGAGTTATATTATCAGAAGCCATAATCGTCCAATTCGCCTCACTAATAGCACTATTATTCAACTCTATTTCAAACCGATAATCATGATTAACAAACAAATCAAAAGTCTCATTAAGTCCTGTTGCCCAAAGCATTGAATTATCTGTTTTCGGATCAACAACACCCGTCACATCATAAATCCTTATTTCTAAAAATGTAAGATTTAGCAATTCAGTAATATTAAACTCATATACAGAACTTATATTTTCATTGTTATCATTTTTAAGAACATTTCCAAAAGGATCTCTAAATGCAGCATAAACACGATACAAACCGGATTCATTTTTTTCCGTATTCCAGCCAATAGAATTCCATAAATCATGTATTGTAAGTTCAGAATTAGACACAATTGTTTTCAAAGAATTATAAACTGTATCTACAACAGACCATGTACCGGACACAAACTGCTGAACCTGCATTATAAGATACCCTTGCACAGTTGTAGACTCTGTATTTAGCAATTTAGACTCGTTATTCTTTTCTTCAATACCAATTAACGGTATAGCCGCCATATAATACTGGTAAAATACAGTATTATCACTATCAATATGACTATTATTAAAAAAGTTTATTGAATCTC
>WSZW01000079.1 GCA_013139905.1 archaeon | reverse complement strand
ATGATGTAAAATTTATGATGGACGAAATAAACTCTGATAATTGCAGAGATAAAAACAGATATTATTGTACTGTTTGTAATGAAAGGATTTACTGTGACCAGAAATATAAATGGGGAACTGATGCAAGGACAGAACAACATTAAGGTGATAAAATGTCTAAATGGATAAATGGAAAATTTGGATACCATAAAGAATATTTAAACGGTTTTATAAAGGCAAGGATTAAGTATTCTAATGAACCATTGTATATAGTAAAAATAATTGGAGATAGAACTATAGGTAGAGAATGTAAATCTGTAAATGAAGCTACAGAATTTGCAGATGAATATGTTAAGGATTTAATAACTAATTATGTGGAGAAATAACATGAAACAAAGATATATTATAGATATGGATAATAGTAATTCAGTAATTATAGAAATAGCCCTTACTGAATTTATGGGTAAAGTATTTGATGCTGCCAAAGAGTCCAAATGTGTTGGGTATGGTTTGAATATTACAAAGGTGGAGGTAGAATAACATGGAAGATTTTAATGAATTTGTAGGAAATATTGTAATTAGTATTAATCATTTACACAATGGATGTAATGGTGTAAAATGTGAAGATTGTATATTAAATGATGCCAGTGATTTTTCTGTTGAAGAATGTCTTTGTGATATATTATTTAACAAAACAGTGGAGTAAAAATGACATGTAAATTTTATAACGATAGTTGTAGTAAATGTATGAATATAAAAAGAATAGGTGTCGCATCAGATGGATTGATTGTATTACATCCCTGTTATCCTGGAACTGATGATTTTAGGCGTGAAGAAGAGTGTGAGTATTATAAAAAGAAATAGAGGAGATTTATATCTCCTTTATATTATTTTTTTAAAAAACATTTTATATTCCGAATTCCTTAGATTCATTCCAATGCTTCCTTATCCTTATAACCAATTCAACATCATACTCGTCATCTTTCCTAAGTTCTAATTCCTTAGCTATTTCATAATCATTTAATTCTGAATTTTCAAGGAAGTCTTTTACAAGTTCGTATACCGGTGTTTCTTTCTTCGGAAAAATATCTTTCCAGTCAGATAGTTCTATTTTCTTATCTTCTATTACAGTAAAATCATGGTATATTTGTTCAGGTATGTGTGAGAAGGCTACTATGGTTCTGTTGTCATGTATAAGTCCTCTGTTACGATGCATTCCGTCAAGAAGTTCTGATTCATTGAATACTTTTTGAACTAAGTGTAATTTTGGGTGTATTTCTGGATGGAAGGTATATGGTGTTCCTTTATCTACTTCAAGGCTTTTACATTTTTTTTCATCCAATTTATCTAAATATAATTTATTATACTCCTCTACTATTCCTCCCTGCATCCAGGATCCGGCAACCACTAAACATTGTTTATCCTCTAATATATTCCTTCCGGTGCTATTTCCAAAGTGCAGTGCATCAATTCCAGTTTTTAAGAATGTTTCATCTACATACTCACCATATTTATTATATTTTGATAACCCTATAATTCCAACATTTTTAACACCTATCTGATTTGCTATAAGTTCAACGTGATCACCAATTTCATTTATAGCTCCCCTTTCAAGAGAATAATTAGGATAGTAAGCGGATTTATTTACGTTATAAACTTTAGTACTTTTGTTCTGTAGTTTAGTATTAAACACTTTAACATTTATTGTTTTATTAATTCCTATCTCAGAACTATATGAGGATAACATATCTTTAAATAAATCTAGGTTGAATGTTGCGTGCAAGAGTATAATCTTAGATTTTTGTGCGAGATTAAACACTTTATAAATATTTGGTTCGTACCAATCAGAAATTTCAAAGTTATAAAGTTTTTGAAACTTTAACGATGTTATAATGTCATCAATATTAAATTTAGATAAATGTATAATATCATTTTTCCATGTTTTACTTTCTATAGATTCTATACTATTGTCCTCATCTATAAATGTATAAATTGTTTTTAATGTGTTTTTAATTTCAATAGAAATTTCATCTTTATATGATTCAAGACCAATTATATTTTTATCTTTTAATAACGTTTGTAGAAATTCATAAAACCAAGAAGATGAAAAATGATATAATGGTTTTATTACTTCTAATAGATATTCTAAATCATATGGGTATTCATTCAATTGTGTTATACTCTCATCTACAATGAATGTTTTAAATCTCGAGCCTTCATCGTTTTCTAGATAATTTGTGTTTAAATATTGTATTGGTGCTAAAACACGTTCTGTATGTTTAAATTGGTCCTTATATGGGCAATAATCACAAGCCATAATTTCACATATAAAATTAGCTTTATATCCAAGATTTATTAAATCTTTAAATAATTTAGTATTCTTTTGTATACATGGAGATTTATTATTCGATATGCCGCGCCAATGAATCGTATCTAAATTTTCATTGTTAAAATATTTCTCAAGTTCGTCGAGCAGTGCGTGTTTGCTTGTGAGAAACATAGTATTTGAGTTTGTACTCATATACTGCATTGCATTGAAGCTCTTCCCTAGTCCTTGCTGCAGATTTAGTACTATAATATCTGCATCATCTTCCATTAATTTGGGTATCTCATTTCTAACTTGTTGTAAGCTAGTTGATTCTATATCATGGGATTCTATATTAAATCCTTTATTACTAGTATACCTCATTGTGTTTCCAACCACTCAAATGCTAATTTATTTATTTTATTCATAGATTTTTTATTTTTATAACTATGGCGATTTGATGTATGTAGTTCCTTTGGTATGAAAATAGTTTCTTTATGGTTTCCATTTCTATGGGTATGATGTAAACAACTTCCTATAAACCAATCGTTTAATGGTTCTGGTTCCCCCCAAGAATTTCTTTTTGTATTGTGCTTTATTCTATAATTTTTTATTTTATCTTTATTTTTTATAGACCATTGTATAGCATATTTTCTAACGTATAATTTATTATTTTTTACCCAATCTTTATGACATTGTTGCATTTTTTTAGGATTATTTTCTCTCCATTCTTTAGATATTTTATCTCTATGTTCTTTATTATTATTAACCCATTGTGTAATATTATTTCTATATTTTTTACCACAATAATTAATTGCACCTTTTTCAAAAACATTTCCATTTACTCCAATTTTAAGTCTTATTGAAAATGAATCTTCAGAATATTGTATAAATGATTTACTCTTTTTCATTAAATCTCTCCCTTAATAGTACAGATATAAGCCCAGAGTACGAGAACCCATTCGTTTTACAATATTTTTTCATCTTACTATGTAAATCTTTATCTATAGTTATGGTTGTTTTTATCATAATAACTAATAGATGTGCTTAATTAGTATATAAAGGACACCATAAATGTACGGTAATACATAACTTTTAAGTAATATAAGAACATACAATATATCAAGGAGTTGAATACAATGGATCAGAACGCATTAATAAATAATATTTTATGGTTACAAGCTATGAGTAAACTAGAAAAAGATAAAGGTAGATTCACTGATAAAGAAATAGATACAATTAATAACTGTATTGAAAACAATAAGCCTAAAATATTAGACACGATGAGATGGCAAATTTATCGGGATATAGAAAGATACCCAAAATATTTTTGCGTTGCAATTTGGTGTCGTG
>WSZW01000068.1 GCA_013139905.1 archaeon | reverse complement strand
TATTGTAGCTACGAAACTTATTATTGTAAAATATGGAGTTATCATAACTGGTAAACACAGACTTATGGTGATTATAAATATCCCCAATATAAATAATACGTGTGTTGCAAAAAGGCTTAAAAAACGTGTTTTTGATAGTTCTAGTGCTTGTTTAATGTTTATGGTTTTTCCATTTACGTATTGTTTTGCGATTGTTGGGTATGTTGCTTTGATAAATGCGCTTGTAAGTATGAGAAATATTATTCCGCTTGTAAACCAAATTAAGTATGGTTGTGCTAATGCCCACATTTGAGTGAGTGCTTGTAATGCGGCATCATCGGTTGGATATGTTTCAGTTAATCCTGCCGTGGATAAATCTTTTGCGTATTGATAGAATATGACCATTAAGTATGTTAGTTGAATCCAAATTAGTGCTTGGGGTACTATGGTTTTTGGTTTGTCTTTTATTAGTTTAAATGCACTTGAAATAATGCGTTCTAGATCCATAACGTATTATTTGTTGTTCGCGGTTTATAATATTAACTGTTTTTATTGGTAATCTTATTGTATTTGAGAAATTTAGAGGAAAAGGTTTTGGAACAAAGCTTGTTAAAAAAATTATTTTGTATTGTCATAAAAATAATATTCTTATGATTTATGTGAGTGCCGGAATTATTCTGAAAATCGGGCATTTAAATTTTATGAACATTTAGGATTTAAGAAAGTTGGATATTTGAATGATATTGATCCTAATAGTGAATATCTCTATGGTCCGATTTTTTATGTTGCTAGATTTCTGATTTGAAATTAACTAAGAATTGATTTTATTTATTTGGTTTTTTTATTGCGCATAATGTATGGATTTTAGAGCAATAAAAATTATCTCGTTTCACTTGAAGCTTTTCAGCTTTGTTGAAAAAGCTTGAAAATACCCATACATAACAAAATTTTCATGATTTTTTATTCTTCATCGTCTTCTTCTTCTTTTTCATCGTTATTTTCTAATTTTTTGTTTAAATCTTTTAATAAATTATCTAGATTAAGTTCGTGACTGTTTGATCCTTGTTCTATTGTTTCTTGAGATGCGAATGCGCATCCGATACAGCTAAGTCCGTGTTTTACGAAAATGGAGCTAAGTTCGGGGTTGTTTTTAACAACATCGCCGATTATTGTGTCTTTTGTTATTTTTTCTATGAATATCACCTTGTATTAATATTTATTTTAAATTTTTTAAGTATTGGTATTAACTTTTCTAATGGGAGTCCCATTGTGTTTGTGTATGAACCGTTTATTGATTCTAGGGCTATTAGTGTGAAATCATCAGTTATGTTGTATGATCCTGCTTTTCCGTACGGTAAATCTGTTGATATGTAATCGTCTATTTCTTGTTCGTCTAGTTTTCTTAAAACGAGTTGTGTTTTTGAGATTTCTATTATTTTTTCGTTTGTTTTTGTGTTTATGACGCAAATTCCGGTAACTGCTGTGTGTGTTGTTCCGGAAAGCATTGTAATCATATTTTTAGCATCGTTTTTTGTTTTTGGTTTTCCTAATATTTTGTTATTAATTGTTACAAGCGTGTCTGCTCCGATTATGATTGCATTTTCTTTGACTTTTTTGATGTTTTTTGCGATTTTTTCGCTTTTGATTTCTGCGTTTTTCGTTACTATTTTGTCTATATCGCCAAAGTCTGCTTCTATTTCTTTTGCGTTGCTTGGTATGGTTTCAAAATTAAGGCCTATTTTTTTTAAAAGAATTTTTCTTCTTGGTGATTTTGAGGCTAGTATTATTTTCATCTGATATCACATTTTATGTATTTGTTTGCTGTTTTTGCTAGTTTTTTTAATTCTTTTTGTTCTGTTTGTGGTGTATTTTTCATGGATTCATTTATGTGTTTTGATGGTTTAAATCCTTGCAGTGTGTATTTTTTACCGTTGGCGATTAGATTTCCAATTGAATGCATGTCTTTTTCATTAAATGTGTTTGGGCATACGGTTGTTCTAAATTCGTGGTCTATATTGCTTGTTTTTATTAGATTTATGCTTTTTTTTATTGTGTCTGTGTCTGCGGTAACGCCTGTTACTTGGTTGTATTTTTCTATTGGTGCTTTTATGTCCATTGCAATATAATCTAATAATTTTTTGTCAATAAGAGATTTTAACATTTTTGAATTTGTTCCGTTGGTGTCTAGTTTTACTAGTATATTTTGTTTTTTTATTTTTTTTATAAATTCGGGTAAATCTTTTTGGAGTGTGGGTTCGCCTCCTGTTATGCACACACCATCTATCCATTTTTTCTTAGAATCTAGATAATCTAGAATTTCTTTTTCATTTATGGTCTTTAATTTGTGGCTTTTAAGAACAAGTTCCGGATTGTGACAGTAGTCGCATCTGAAATTACAGCCAGGCATAAATATGGTGGCTGCGATTTTGTCGGGATAATCTACAAGTGTTAGTTTTTCAAAACCTTTAATTTGAACCATGTAATCATTCTATTGAGTTTATTTTGTCATTTTCATCATTTTATATTGGTTATGGGGGGTAATATAACTATAAAAAAGAAAAGTTTACCCCATTTATAGGGACTATTGTGTGTGTTTTGTGTTTTTTTGTTTATGTGTTAGTCTTTATTTTTTTCAATTGCGTTTTTTATGTCGTTAATATTGTGTGCTTCTGCAATAATTTTTTCTTTGTTATTGTTATTAAAAAACAAAACTGTTGGAACTGAGGATACATTGA
Organism: archaeon; assembly: GCA_013139905.1. Taxonomy (GTDB): domain Archaea; phylum EX4484-52; class EX4484-52; order EX4484-52; family B79-G9; genus GLR112. The sequence continues at coordinate 2,882 of WSZW01000068.1, read as the reverse complement.
AATCGACGGCTTTTTTAAGGCCATCATCAGTTGAAGCATCAATAAAGTCTCCTTTTAATTCGACATTTTTTATGAATTCTTTTATTGCCAGACAATTTGGGCAGGTTGGTGTTGTGAAAAGTAGGTATTTCATAATCTCACTTTTTTATTCTTCACATGCACTTGATGCTATTTCTTGTTCTTGTGGTTGTTTGGCTAATGGTTTGGGGGTAAATGGATGTTCTAAGCTTTTTTGTTCTTCGTATTCTTTTCGGTCTTGGTATTCTGCTTGTTTTCCTTTGTTCCAATTTTTGACTGGTCTGAAGTATCCTACGATTCTTGTGTATACTTCTGCTGCTTCTCCGCATGAAGGGCATACGAAATGTTCGCCTTTTAAGTATCCGTGTTTTTTACATATACTAAATGTCGGAGTTATGCTAAAGTATGGTAATTTGGTGTTGTGCGCTATTTTTTTTACAAGCGCTTTACAGGATTCTGTGCTTGTTAATTGTTCGCCTAAAAATGTATGGAATATTGTTCCACCGGTATATAATGCTTGTATTTCGTTTTGGTGTTCTATTGCTTCTATTGCATTGTTTGTGTGTCCAACAGAAAGTTGTGTGGAATTTGTAACGTATGGAGCGTCTAAAGTTCCTGATGTGATTATTTTCGGGTGTAGTTCTTTATCTATTCGTCCGAATCTGTATGCTGTTGATTCTGCAGGTGTTGCTTCTAAGTTGTATAGGTTTCCGGTTTCAATTTGGAATTCTCTGGTTACATCCTGCATAAAGATAAGAACGTTTTTTGTGAATTCTTTTCCTTCTTTTGTTTCTATTCCAGATCCTATAAAGTTTAGGCAGGATTCGTGCATTCCGCAAAGACCAATTGTTGAGAAATGGTTTTTCCAAGTTCCCAAATATCTTTTTGTGTATGGCATAAGTCCATTGTCAAGATTTTGTTGTATGATTTTTCTTTTTATTTCCAGTGAATTTTTTGCGATTATCATTAAGTGTTTTAATTTGTTTAGATATTCTTCTGTTGTTTTTGATTCGTAACCTATTCGATTTAGATTAATTGTAACTACACCGATTGATCCTGTTGAGTCTCCCGGACCCCACATGCTTCCCGGTCGTTTCATAATTTCGGTTTGATTAATGTTTAATCTGCAGCACATTGCTCTTATTGAACTTGGGTCTAGACCACTTCCAACATAATTTTGGAAGTATGGTATTCCGTATTTTGCAGTAACTTCGAATAAAAGATTTGCGTTTGGTGTGTCCCATTCAAAATCTTTTGTTATGTTGTATGTTGGTATTGGGAATGAAAATATTCTTCCGGATGCATCGCCGGAAAACATTACTTCTAAGAATGCTTTGTTTATCATATCCATTTCTTTTTGGCAGTCGTTGTATGTGAATTCTTGAGGTTTTCCTGCAACAATTGCTTGTTCGTTTTTCATATCGGTAGGGACTGTCCAATCAAATGTAAGATTTGAGAATGGATATTGACTTCCCCAACGGGATGGAATGTTTAGTGAAAATACTAGTCGTTGCATGCATTGTAGTACGTCATTATAAGACATGTTGTCTGTTTTTACAAATGGAGCTAAAAGTGTGTCGACACTTGAGAATGCTTGTGCTCCTGCGAATTCCATTTGAAGGCATCCAATATAGTTTACCATTTGAGATACAATTACATCCATGTGTTTTGCAGGTTTTGCATCTACTTTGTTTGGAACGCCACCAAATCCTAATATTAATAGGTTTTTTAATGACCATCCTGCACAGTAACCAATGCAACCATGAGATAGGTCGTGTATGTGGATTGCTCCGTTTAAATGTGCTTCTGAAATGTCGGGGGTGTATAGTTCATTTAATACGTATGATGATATTACTTTGCCTGCGGTGTGTAAAAGAAGTCCTGAAAAAGAGTATGCTTCATTTGCATTTTCATTTACTTTCCAATGGCTTTGATTAAGATATTCGTCAATGGTTTTATTTACGTTTAAGAATGTTTCTCCCATATTTCTGGTTTTTATTCTTTGGTGTCTGTATAATATGTATGCTTTAGCTGTTTTTGAGTGACCGGATTTTATTAATACTTTTTCTATTATGTCTTGTATTTCTTCTACGGTTGGGAGTTCTTTTCCTGAAAACTGGTAATCTAGAATTGTTATAACTTTATTTGTAAGTTCGTCAGAGACAGCTTTATCGTGTCCACCAACAGCTTGCGCTGCATTGTAGATTGCTTTTGATATTTTTTCATTATCAAACGGTACAATTCTACCATCTCTTTTTCTAATTCTTATTATATTACCAGTCATATTAGACCCCCCTAAAGCAAATTTTATTTAAGTTTTTTAAGTTCTTTTTCAAATGATGAAATATCTTTGAATTGTCTATAAACAGATGCGAAACGTATGTATGCTACATCATCTAATGTTTTTAGCTTATTCATAATTATATTTCCAATTTCGGTTGAACTTATTTCTGAACCGTCTTTTGTTAATATATCCCGTTCAATTTCATTTACTGTTTTTTCTATTGTTTCTAAATTAATTGGTCTTTTTTCGCAAGCTTTGATTATGCCGTTTAATATTTTTTTACGGTCGAATCTTTCTCGTGTGTTATCTTTTTTTATTACGAGTATGTTTCCGGTTTCTATTCTTTCGTATGTTGTGAATCGTCGTTTGCATGTGGTGCATTCGCGCCGTCGCCGATTTGTTTGCATATCTTCTGATATTCTTTTATCGATTACTTTTGTTTCGAATGCATCGCAAAATGGACATTTCATGAAAGCTCACGCTAAATTATTAATTATATTATGTTTACTTGAGAGTTGTTAACCACAACATATTGTGTTGCGTTTGTTTGTCGGATAACAACATATGGTATATTTTTGTT
>WSZW01000016.1 GCA_013139905.1 archaeon | reverse complement strand
TTTTAGTTTTGTTTGGCGTTATATTTTCTATGTGGAATATTGCGGTTCCACCGTAAGTGGCGATGGATGCACAAAATATTTTTAGTTGGTCTGTGTTGGCGTTTGTAATGCCTGTGATGTATGGGATTTTGTTTTCGATTTTCTTTCCTATTGCGTAACCTAATGCACTAAAATCATCAAGTGTGGTCATATTTATTTTGGTAACAACTGTTACTTGTGCTTGTCTGTTTTCATCTAAATGCATTCCGTATTCTGGTGTTTTTCCAATAATTGCTGCGGCTAATGCTGAAGGTCCGCCTTCACGATTGGTTTTTGCGCCTAATACTGAGTTTGCATAGCATACTGCGGATGATTCTGACCACGCGATGTGGTCTTCTTTATTTGGTTTGTTTCCGACTAAATACGGTGTGCATGTGACGGTTGTTTGTATTCCTAATTTGTTGAACGCGTCAATAACTTTTAGTTGTTTTTCGGCAAAATCTTTTGATATTCCTAGTTTTTTCCAGTTTATTAAATCCATTCCTGCCGGATTTAGTGTTGTTTTTACTATTACTTTTCCATCTGTGGCTAGTTCTTCTAAGTATTCCAGTCCTGCATCTCCTAGATTGTGGTATGATACTCCTGCAACTTGTACTGAAGTTATTGGGATTAGTTTTTTTGCGCCGTAGATTTCTCCGAGCGCAACTAGTATTTCCATGGATTTTTTGGCGGCGTTTCCATATTTGCCGTTAAGAATGTCTTTGTCTTTATTTTTTAAGTTCATATTATCCCTGAATATAGTTTTGTGGGTTTATTTTTTTGTAATTTTGTTTTTTAAATTCGTTTTTGTCTTTATTAAAGGGAATTGTTGCGTCAATTCCAATTTTATCTGTTTTTGATTTTTCACCTGTTTTATGGGTTGCAGAAGGATCTAGAGAGGAGCTTGGTTGGTTTAAAAGTATGATTGTGTCTTTGCCTGCCTGGTATCTTGTTGCTTGCGCCCATTCAACGGATTCGGGGTTGTAGATGTTTATGTCGCTATCAACTATCGTGCATTTTTTAAGTGATTTGTGACCTTCAAATGCTGCTTTTATTGCTTTTTTCCCATCATTTTTGTTCTTTTTTTCTATTTGTATGATTGCGTGGAGCCAACCGCCACCACCGTTTGTAAGAAGCACGTTATTACATTTTACAACTTTGTTTACTTCATCAAAAATGGTGGGTTCTCGAGGCATGCCCATTAAATTTTTGTGTTCTGATAGCCCCGGGAGTATTGTGTGGTATATTGCGTCTTTTCTTTTTGTGATGCAGTTAATTTTAATTACGGGTTGTTTTCGAATGTGATCTATTGTTTCTGTTAAATCCATAAATGGTCCTTCATCTGCAAGTTCGTGAGTTATTGTGCCTTCAAGTATGATTTCTGAATCACACGGCACTTCTAAGTTTACGGTTTTACATTTTACAAGATCTGTTTTTTCGATTGCATTTGCAAGTGCGAATTCATCGTCTTTTGGATTGATTGATGTTGCTGCTGCGAGTAATGTTGCTGCTGAATTTCCGATGCAAATAGCTACTTCCAGTGATTCTTTTGATTTTTTAAGCGCGTTGTGTGTTCCTCTGTTTTCCACAATTCTTGCTACTAGTTTGTCTTTTCCTATAAGCATTAATCTGTGAAAGCATACGTTTCGTCCCAATTTATTGTCTTTTATTATGATAATTGCGGATGGTATGTATTTTCCGCCATCAGAGGGTAGATATTTTAGAATTGGGAGTGTGTTTAAATCAACGTTTTTTTCAATTATTTCCTGGCACGGTGCTGTTTTTACTGTTTTTGGGGTAATTGGATTGTTAATTGAATTAGACATGATTTTTAGCAGGTTTTCTTTTTTTGTATTTAGTGCTTGTGCTATTAGGTCTCTTGATGAGAATAGATTTCCTATGACTTTTGTGTTGTGGTCTTTTACGTTATCAAAAATCACTGGTGTTCCGTCAAATTTGGCGAGTATGTTTGCGATTTCGTAAGTTGCGGATACTTGTTTTTTGATTCTGATTAGATTGTTTTTTGCTTCAAGATCTTGAATGAAATGTCTTAAGTTCATAGATATCATTAATATTAATTGGTCTTGGAGGTTTTATATATTCTTAGGATTGTTAAGTTAGATTTTTGATTTTATTTTTTTTGATTTTTTGTTTAATTAATCAATTTTTACAATTTCTGCAAAGTTGGTGGTTCCTGTTTTACCTACTTTTGTTCCTGCAGTGAGTACTACATAATCGTTTTTAGTTATGTGATTTTTTGTTTTTAGAAGATTTAGTCCGGTTTCTACCATTTTTTTTAGGTCTGTGTGTTCTTTTAGGTATATTGGAAAAACGCCCCACATGAGTGCTAGTTTTCGTAAAACTTCTTTTTTTGGTGTTAATGCGTATATTGGCATTTGGGGTCTGTATTTTGAGAGCATAGATGCTGTGATTCCTGTTTTTGTGAATGTTGCAATTGCGCGTGCATTCAAGTTTATTGCTGCAAGTGCTACGGAGTTACTTACAATATTGGGGATATTTTTGTTGTCTATTTTATCTTTTATGTGTGGTTTGATTGTTTTTTCAATTTCTAAGGCTATTTTACTCATTATTTTAACAGATTTGACTGGATATTTGCCTTTTGCTGTTTCACCGGAAAGCATTATGGCGTCTGTTCCGTTAATTATTGCGTTTGCAACATCAGTTACTTCTGCTCTTGTTGGTCTTGGGTTTTCAATCATAGAATTTAGCATGTGTGTAGCGGTTATTACTGGTTTTTTTACATGATTGCATTTTTTTATGATTTCGTATTGATACATTGGAACTTTTTCTAGTGGAATTTCAACACCTAAATCTCCTCTTGCAATCATTATTCCGTCGGATACTTCAAGAATTTCGTCAAAGTTTTCTATTGCTTTTGGGTGTTCTATTTTTGCAATTATGCCAACTTCGCCGTTTTTAATACCTAAGAATTTTCTAAGATCCATTATGTCTTTTTTTGTTCTTACGAATGAAACTGCAATATAATCTATGTCTTGTTCAAGACCGAATTTTATGTCTTGCCAATCTTTATCTGTAAACGAGGGCATTTTGACATCTGCACCTGGCAGATTTACTGTTTTTCTTGAACCTAAAATGGCGTTGTTTAATACTCTACATATGACGTCTGTTGTGGTTGTTTTTATTACTTCAAGAGAAATGAGTCCGTCGTCGATAAATATTTCGCCACCAATTATTACGTCTTTTGGAAGTCGTTTATAATTTACGTTTATTTTTTCAAGATTATCTTTTGTTGTTGTAAGTGTGAGTGTGTCTCCGGTTTTAAGGTTTATGTCTTTTTTTAGTGCGCCAGTTCTTATTTCCGGACCTTGCATATCTAAGAGAATTGCTACCGGGAATTCAATTGTCTTATTTATTTTTTTTATTTTGGTTATTCTTGCTTTGTGTTCTTCGTAATCTCCGTGTGAGAAATTAAGTCTTGCTACATTCATCCCGGCAGATATTAGTTTATTTAGCGTTTCTTCATCTTCTGATGCAGGACCTATTGTGCATACGATTTTTGTTTTTTTCATAAAGTTCATAATCATATTAGCGATTTTTGAAATTTATATAATTTTAATGGGGTTGTTTAGTTATTCGGCATTCGTCGTAGTTGTTATGAAATTATATATAGTAAGTGTGTGTAATATTAATGTAACTATGTATGATGTGTGTTGTATGATGCGTAATATTATCATATGTGGTTTAATTATGGGGTGGTATTATTGTCAAACAAAATAGATAAAATAGAACAGGTAGATAATAAGAATGTATATTCTTTTGTATCGGGCGCTTTTTTTATGGCTGCATCTTTGATTATTCCGATTTCAATTGTATATACGAATACAAATTTGATTGTATATGGAGCTGTATGTCTTTTCATTTCACTTTATTATGTGAATCTGTTTAGTAAATGAGTGTATGAATTATATTTTTTGGTAATAAAATACAAAACATATAAAAGTCTGTTTGAGAAAATGTTCGTATGAATATAAGAGCATCGGCTCCGGGCAATCTTTTCTTTTTTGGAGAGTATGCCGTTCTTTACGGTAAACCCTCTATTTGTGCAGCGGTTGGTTTAAGGACGTATGTAACTCTTAGTTCTAGAACTGATAATAGTATTCGTATTAATTCTTCTGTATTTGGGGTTGCTGAAGGACAATTGAATGATAATTTTCGTGGTTTTTTATCGAAAAACACGAAAAAAGTTGAGCTTGAACCTATTTTAGATTTTGTTTCTGATTTGTCTTTAAAATTTAAATTTAAATCCGGGTTTGATTTAAAGATAGAATCAGATATTCCTCCGTGTTCGGGTATGAGTTCTTCTACGGCTGTTTTTAGTGCAATTTTAAAGGTCGTGGTGGCTTTTAGCGGTGCTAACGTAAAAAATGAAGAGTTTTTTGATTATATTTATCCGCATCAGGCTAAAATACATGGCGGGGCTGCTTCCGGTGTTGAAATAATTTCATCTTCTGTGGGTGGTTTTAATTTGATTGAGAAAAAAGATGGTCGTGTAGTATTTGCGTCTCTTGGAATTCATAAATTTTTGGTTGTGATTGGAAATACGAGAATATCTGCACCTACTTCTTTGTCTGTTAAATATCATATTCCTAGTATGGATAAACGGTTTCCTAAACTTGTTAAAGATACATTTGATGGTATTGGCAAACTTTGTCTTGATGGTAGGGATGCCATATTAAAAGAAGATGTAAAAAAAATTGGAAAGTTGATGAATAAAAATCAGAAATTGCTTTTTGATTTTAAAGTGTCGCATCCAAAGCTTGATGATTGTGTTTCTTCTGCTATTGATGCTGGTGCTTTTGGTGCTAAACTATCCGGGTCTGGTTGGGGTGGTATAATGTTTGCATTATGTAATGTTGCTACGTCTGATTCTGTTTTTAATGCTATTGAATCGACCGGTAGTGTTGCTGTAAAAACTGAAATCGGGTGTGAAGGAGCTAGAATTGAAAATAAAGATGAGTAAATTGCTAAATTAAATTCGACATTTGTCGTATTATATTTGTGTGGTTTGTTAAATGTTTTTAAATGAATGTTTTAATTTATATGAGTTGATTATTGGGTTATTATTATGGTAAATGAAAAAAAAAGTTCAAAAAATCTAAAGAACGCAGATTTTGATGAATGTGTTAAAAAAGGTATTTCCGGCGAAATAAAGCTTTATGCTTTGGAAAAAACACTTTCGTGTAGTGATTCTGTTGTTGCACGGCGAAAAATAATTGAAAAAAAGACAAAAACGTCTTTAGAACATGTATCTGATTATAATTTTGATGTTAATGTTGCTTCAAAGAAAAATATTGAAAATATGATTGGTGCTACCCAAATACCACTTGGTGTTGCGGGTGTTGTTAAAATAAATGGTGATTATGCTAAAGGGGAATTTTATGTTCCAATGGCTACTACTGAAGGTGCTTTATTGGCTTCTGTTAATCGCGGAATGTCGGTAATAACAAAATCCGGTGGTGCTGTTACTTTTGTTGATAATCGTGGTATGACACGAGCTCCTGTTTTTAGGACAACTGGATTGAAAGAATCACGAGAATTAGTTAAATGGACTGAAAATAATTTTAATCGAATAAAAAAAGTTGTCGAATCTACAACTCGTTTTGGCAAATTAATGGAGATTAAGCCATGGATTGTTGGCAGGAATGTATATCTTCGTTTTGTTTTTGATACTAAGGATGCTATGGGTATGAATATGGCGGTTATGGCATGTGAAAAAGTTATTGTTGAATTAATTGAAAAAGAGATAAAAGCAGAATGCGTGGCGTTATCAGGAAATATGTGCGTTGATAAAAAGCCGTCTGCTCTTAATTTTATTGAAGGTAGGGGAAAATCAGTTCATGCTGAAATTGTGATTAAAAAAGATTTTGTTGTAAATACGTTAAAAACGACACCAAAAGATGTTGTTGAAGTAAATTATCGAAAGAATTTACTTGGTTCTGCAATGGCTGGTAGTCTTGGTTTTAATGCACAGTTTGCAAATATTGTAGCTGCTATTTTTGCTGCAACAGGTCAAGATATAGCTCATGTTGGTGAAGCGTCCATGGGTGTTACAACAGCAGAAATGCATGGTGACGATCTTTATGTTTCATGTTATCTTCCAAATTTAAATGTGGGTACTGTTGGTGGTGGAACCGGACTTATCGGTCAAAAAGAAGCGCTATCCATTATGGGTGTTACTGGCGATGCTGCACCGGGGGAAAATACATTAAAGTTTGCTGAGATAATATCTGTTGCGGTTCTTGCAGGAGAGATTTCACTTTTATCGGCGTTAGCATCAGGTCATCTTGCAAAAGCGCATGCAGTTCATGGGCGTGGAAAAGACAAATAATAGTCAAATAATTGGTTTATACTTTATATAATTATAATAAAATAAGTAACGATACAAACATATAATGTATATAATGCAGACATGATTTAAACATTAAAAATAGAAAAAATATCAATATCTTGAAATATCATAATCATAAGGGTGGTTTTATGGAAAAAACAGGAATTGTTGGATACGGGGCATATGTTCCAAAACTTAGAATTAAAGCAGAAACAATAGCAGAAGTTTGGGGACAGGATCCAAATAGGATAATAAATGGTCTTGGAATAAATGAGAAATCAGTTCCAAATAAAGATGAAGATACAGTTACGATTGCAACTCAGATTGGAAAAAATGCACTTTTACGAGCCGGTATCAAACCTGAAGAATTAGGTGCTGTTTATGTTGGTTCTGAAAGCCATCCATATGCGGTAAAACCAACTTCTACAATTGTTGCTGAAGCACTTCGTGTCGGTACTGATTATACTGCTCTTGATACTGAATTTGCATGCAAGGCCGGAAGTGCTGCAGTACAAATAGTTATGGGTCTTGCCGGTTCCGGTATGATTAAATATGGTCTTGCAATTGGTGCTGATACGGCACAAGGTTCTCCCGGGGACCCTTTAGAATATTCTGCTGCGGCCGGTGGTGCCGGATTTATTGTTGGTAAGGACAAAAAACAATTTGTGGCAGAATTAAATGATACTTTTTCATTTTCATCAGATACTCCTGATTTCTGGAGACGTCCTAAAGCAGATTATCCGTCTCACGGTGGTCGATTTACCGGGGGGCCTGCATATGTTAAGCATGTTGTCGGTGCTACTTTAGGTTTATTGAAAAAAACAGGAACTACTGTAGATGATTATAATTATGTTGTATTTCATATGCCTAATGGTAAATTTCCACTTGCTATGGGTAAAAAATTAGGTGTTCCGTATTCAAAAATGGAAGCGGGATTTGTTGTTAAGGATGTAGGTAATACTTATTCGGGATGTTCTTTATTGGGACTTGCAGCAACTCTTGATATTGCAAAACCGGGTGAAAAAATACTTATGACGTCATACGGTTCCGGGGCTGGTTCTGATTCGTTTTCAATTACAGTGACTGATTTAATTGACAAAAAACGTAATCTTGCACATACAGTTAAAGATTATGTGGATCATAAGGAATACATATCGTATCCGACATATGCGAAATTCCGCGGGAAGATAATTTAGTGGTGATATTTATGGGTGAAAGAATTGCAATTATAGGTACAGGACTTACTAAATTTGGTGAGCATTGGAATAAGGGTTTAAGAGATTTGGCTATTGAAGCCGGATCTATGGCGATGCAGGATGCAAAGATTAGTTCTAAAGAAATAGATGCTATGTATGTTGGTAATATGAGTGCCGGCAGGTTTGCGGGTCAAGAGCATTTAGGTGCGCTTATTGCAGATCAAATCGGGCTTAATATTCCGTCAATTCGTGTTGAAGGGGCTTGCGCTTCTGGCAGTCTTGCGATTCGAGAAGGTATGTTTTCAATACTTTCAGGAC
>WSZW01000125.1 GCA_013139905.1 archaeon | reverse complement strand
TTGGATCAAACGCAGATTTTTTCCTAGTATCCGCAATATTTCCAAGCCAGAACGCACCATCTGACAACTTCGGAAGCTTTGAAAAATCTGTAGGAAACAAATATCTTGCCTTAAGTATTTTTTGTTTATTATACCACACAAGCGTATAAGCAACACCAAGTGTCGCAAACAATAAAATTAACCAAAATCCAATAAGTCTTATCCGACCTGCAGACCAAAAAGGATCAGAAATTATAAATGCTACTGATTTTTTTACCATATTCCCTCCACCATAAGTCACAACCGTTTCAAGATAATGTTCACCAGATACTATTTGAGAACTATTCAGAAAAAATTCCTTAACAAAATTACTAGATGATTTTATTTTTATTTCCTGAACCTCATGCAATTCCACAACATCAGTTTCAACATTTTTTATATAATAATCTATTGTAATTGAAATATCTTTCCGATACCCGACATTATACAGAAGAATATTAAATTTTGCAATTGTATCAATTATTGATTTTTTTAAAAGGGGTTCAACATTCAAAGTTATTTTTGTAGAACCTTCAATACTTACAATCACCTGTATTGGTAACAACTCTACAGAATTTTTACTCGTTGCAATTATTGTACCAGTATAAGTTCCAGGTTCAATCGTACCAGGTATTCTAATAGTTAACATAGATACAGTCTTATTTTTAGAAATAACAGACACGTTGGTTTCGTCAAACACAACAAACTTAGAAATATCTCCCAACACACTTAAAATAACAGACAAATCATAATCCATATTATTTTCAAAAACAAGATCATATGTTTTATTTTCTCCCGCAGACAAACGAACATTTGCCATTGTTGTACTCATATCAAATTCATAAGTACCACAATCCAAAGGACAATTTATAGAATTTTCATTAGCCTCACAAACAAAATTACCGCAAATTGCAGTTATTATACTACCACTAGAACTACCACCAGTGCCAGAACTAGAACCAGAATCATCTGCTGATGGAGAACCTAGTTCAGACACCCTCTGTGCAACAATATATGATGAAAAACCAGTAACATTAATCGATATTGTCTTTTCAGACATATTAATTACCTGACCAGAAAGCTCTGACCAATCAGACAATAAAAGTGAACTTCCAGGAACAATCAATTCCGAAGTCTTATAAACCCGCAAATTATTTTCCGAAATTAGTTTAGAAATCATAGAACTATAATTAAAAACAAGCCTCACATTTCCATGTAACAATGTATCATTTACAGAAAAACCAACAATTCCCTTACTTGCAAAAATATCATCATTATTCCCAAAACCAATATCATCTAACGATGTATTTGTAGTGTTTATCCTATTTATCTGTATCAATAAAGAATTAGAAGTTGCATTCGTAAAATTCACATCTTCAATATATATTTTATGTTTCTCCCCAAAATCACTATAATCCACATCAATATTTAAATCAACAATACGATCATGAACAGACACAGAATAATCAGTTTGAGTACCCCCGTCAATTATAAAATTCTGAATTACCTGTTTTGTACCAGAAGTATAAATTGTAAAATTAAATATCCCCGAATCTACCCCAACATCAGAAATATTTCCCGTAAGTGTCTTATTCTTAAATACCTCAAACCACCCGTCAAGATTTGCAGTATTATTATTTTTATCTTCTGCAAAAACAGAAATATTATAATCACCCAAAATAGATGTATCTGAATAATTATAAGCCCAAACAATTGAAGAGATATTAGTAAAATTCACACTTACTACAGAACCATTCGGTTTTGTTATATTCGCATAAACCACATCTACCCCTACAAAATTATCACTCACATTTACACTCAACGTAATATTATTTGATTCGTATATGCTTGAAACCATAGTACTCGCAGTAAAAAGAGATATATTATAATAATTATCAAATACCGGCGCAGTTATATCCTTAAATTTTGTAGAATTAATACTTACATCCGTAACAACAGCATAACTATTATTGTAAATCGAAGTATTAGTAGTGTAATTTGCAAAAATCTCAATATCATTATATATCGGATTATCTAAAATGTATGGCGCACTACAATTTATTTCCCACAAACTTGTAAGGGTAATAAATGTTGAATTAATAATAGGACAAGAACCACCCGCAATAACAGACCATTCAACACTATCATTTACAGCCACACCTTCTTTTGTCAAATTAGCCAAAAGAGTTATCTTACTCCCATTAACCAAATCTACAGACTTATTCGTTGCATTTGGAGATAATAAAACAACAGATAATTTAGTGAAATTAAAAAAAGTTATATTTGAGTAACCAATATTACCCACATCATCCATACAATTTACACTCACATTTTTAGCACCATCAGAATATATTGTAGTCTTTTTGATTGTAATATTCTCACCAGTTTCAAAACCAATCAAACTTCCATTCACAGAATAATTACAAGAATAATTCAAAGACCATTCATCTATTATATTAAAAGTTACATCAAGATACCCATCAAGCACACGAGTATTATTTATAGGATATATTATTTCTATAAAAGGTTCAGTATTATCAACAACCACACTCAAATTTTTTGAATCCGTATTGCTAGAATTATCATCAGCAACAATCTCAATATTATAACTACCATCCAAAGGAGGCGTACTATTTAAAGTCATATTTATTTCAAAAGTACCATTACCCAAAACCAATATACCGGCACCAGTTGCATTATATAAAACTTTTACCTTGCCCGACTCAGTAATATTTGAAATATCCCACCCTAAAATATTAGTTATATTCACAAGATTAAACCCCAAAGGAAGAGTAATATTTACCGCAGTTATATTATCCGCACCAGTATTATTCATCTTAATAGTCAATATCTCCGTTATTCCAGAACGAATAAATAAATCATCACCGGTTGATACAACCGATGTCTGTGAAATATTTACAGCAGACAAAACAGGAATCACAAAAGATATTGCAATAAATAACAAAGATACAAAAAACAAACCCATATGCAAATAATTTTTCTCTCTCATTTACTTCTTCTCCAGCCAATTTAAAAGCGAATCCACATAAATCTCCGCCATCTTAAATCGTCCCTGTTTCAATTTATCCTTCGCAAGCTTAAGTTCAATATCCTTATCCGACGTATCAATACCACGCTTCTTCAAATCAGCCATTCTAACCTCAATAGTCTCTAATTTTCTAGCATAATCATCATATTTTGCAAGCTCTTCATCTGAAACCTTGTGTGGATCGTGAAGCGTTGGTCTAAAACTCACAAACCACGGTTTACCATCATTATATTTCGGATTCTGAAGCATACCAACACCAATTGCCTGCCTTGTAATCCTTTTTGCATAATCCGCCCCATACTTAGTCTCCGCCTTCTTTATATCTTCCATATTCTTAGTATTAAGCTGCACTTCAGTTAATATATTTCCCTGAACCGCAGACTTAAAATCCGCATTTACCTGCGACACCATAATAAGACCAATACCCCATTTTCTAAATTCACGACATGCTTTTTCTAAAGCAACATAACCACCCTTACCACCACCATATTTATCTAAAAGTCTATGAACCTCATCAAACACAACCAAAAGTTTAAGCGTTGGTGATTCTTCCCAAGACTGATCAAATATTTTTTGTATTATCTTTTGAACCGCAATATCATACTCAACAGAACTCAAACGCGCCATATTAAATACCGTTATCTCTCCAGGACTCATATATTTTTTCAAATCAAGATTAATATTCGAATTTTGTACATTAAACAAAAGACCATTAAACTGCCTTGGCGAATCAGAATTAAGCCCAAATTCAGGATAATTAATAAGCAGATTCTTATCACGACACGGCTTTACAAATCCAGTCCATTGACTTGTAGGATCAAACACAATAACAGGTATCTTTTTCTTCAAAGCCTCTTCCGCAAATATTGACGCTGCAACCGATTTGCCAGCACCCGTTGACCCTGCCACAAGCGCGTGAGTCACAAGATCTTTTGGATCAAACGCAGATTTTTTCCTAGTATCCGCAATATTTCCAAGCCAGAACGCACCATCTGACAACTTCGGAAGCTTTGAAAAATCTGTAGGAAACAAATATCTTGCCTTAAGTATTTTTTGTTT
>WSZW01000046.1 GCA_013139905.1 archaeon | reverse complement strand
AAAAAATATCTTAACTTCTTTACCACGTAAAAGATTAGTATCAGCTTTAGTAGAATCTGGAACATTTCCCTCGAAACCCCAGACATTATTTAAAAATTTATATACTTTTATATTAAAAATACTATCATATAATATATCATTAAAGTATATTGACATACTATTTGTTGTACCATACGGAATACTAAATTCTACTGTGCTTTCTTTTCTTACCATATATTATCAACTCGCAAAACTATCATAATATAATGCATAACTATATAAATTTCCTGATGTGCAACTATCAAATACAGCCCAAGACCATAATGAAACTGACGCATTTTCTATTATATTTGTTAAAACTGTATGATTACTATTTGTTATATTATAATCTGAACCAGTATCTAAAGTATTATCTTCGGAAATATAAAAAGTTATGCATGATTCAATTGATGTATTTACACTCATATTTATATCTATATTTATATTACCAATATTAGTTATATTAATTGCCGGGGTTGTACTATTTTGATTAATTGCTGCAAATGTGCCACTATAACCGGTTGCATCAAAAGTTAATTTATTAAGACCAGAAGCATATTCAAACGTAAATGATGTATTTCCGATATAGAAAAAAACTGTAATTGAATTCTCATTTCCTACTGTATCGTTTGCATAAACTGTTATATTATTTTGCCCATCTATTATATTTATAGTAACATTTGGACTAAATGTTGTATTTGTTCCACTATTTAATGAGTACCACCAAGTATCTATAGTTTCATCTGCACTTACATTTAAATCTACTTGTATTATATCATAATATGTAATATTTTCAGGCGAATATATTATTATTTGTGGAGGTGTTATATCTATTATCAATGTTCTTGTTTCAGTATTATTAATATTTCCTGCCAAATCTTGAACATATGCAGTATATTTATAAGTTCCATCTGAAAGTCCTGTGAAATTGTTTTCCAATCTATAAAATCTTGTATTATAAGATGCGTTTATTTCTTCTTCACTTAATGCACGATTCCATAAACGAACTTCATCTAATGTTCCATTCCAAAGATTTCCTAAGGTATATGTATTAGTTGAACCAATAATCAAATCATTATTAGAGGTATCTATATTTCCAACACTTGTTGCATCCATAGTATCTTCTAAATTACCATCTAAATAAATAGATACATTTGTGCCATCAAAAACACCTACAATATGATGCCAATTTCCGTCAAATACTGTTGTTGATGTATCAGCCCACGCATCATTAGTACCATCCCAAATATAGAAAGATATTGAATCTGAACCATCTCCATATAATGTATATTCTACACCATTTATAAAATCTATAGTTCCATTTCCTTTATATAATATTTTACCATCTTGTATTGTATCTGATTTTATCCATGATTCTATAGTAAATGAACTAGAACCAAAATTAAGACTACTATCATTTCCACAATTAATTGAGTCATCAACTCCGTCAAAGTCTCGTCCTCCACCGAACTTTCCAAATGAATTATATGTTGAACCATTGTTTGTTCCATCATTTGAATAGCTTGAATGATCTAAAAAGTCTGTTGAGTTATCAAATCTCCATAAACCGACCAAACTATAATTCCAATCAATAAATGCTGTTGTATTTAAGTCATCTGTGATAGTTGTATTTATATAAGTATAAGTTGTCCCAATAGTTGTTCCATTATTTTCTGTTGGTGATATAAATTCTATTTCTGTTGAAATATCAAAAATTATAATTCTTGTTTCGCTTGTATTACTTATTTCATTTACTGTACAATTAACATACCATGAATTTTCACCTATTGACACATTTACCAATATACTTGTTTCTGTATTATTTTGTGTAGAACTATTTAAATTGTTTTTTAACCCTTTAACATATACCCAACAATTATAAGTACTTTCAGTTCCAATTACAGTAAAATTTGTATAAACATATTCATTTTTTACAAATGTATTATTTAATGGCGTACTTAAAGTTATCTCGAAATGTTCTACTCCTATTGTAATATAACTATATGTGTTACTTACTGCTAAATGCCCAAAAGTATCATTAGACCAAACTTTCCATTGAATTGTTGATCCAACTGTGTTGTTTACTGTTTTAGTAACATTACTCCAATTCAAAATTCCTGAAAATTCGACAAATGAATCATTTGTAAAACTTCCAGTTCCATTATCAAAAGAAAATATATAACCTGATAAATTTGTAGCATCTTCCCATTTTAAAACAAATAATGTCGAAGATCCTACTAATGTTGTATTTGTAGAATTATCAGAATAGGTAGGTGCTGTTGAATCAATATTAATAGTCCAATTACTTGTAGAAAAAGCACTTAAACTTCCCGAGTTAACACATTTAACATTCCATAGATAAGTTCCGTCAGTTGTAAATGTCTCTGCTATTGTATTAATAGAGTTGTTTGTTATTACACTTATGTTTCCTTCTTTCTCACTCCAAGAAGTTTCGTTTGTCCATAAAGAACAATTAATATATCCCGCATT
>WSZW01000151.1 GCA_013139905.1 archaeon | reverse complement strand
AAAAAATGGATTATCAATTCCTAATTTATGTATTTGTTCTACAACATAAAGTTCTGCTGCAAGTTCTTCGTTGTATTTTGTTCCGTTTTCCCATGCACGTGCAAATTCACTATACATTCTTGAAATTAAATCCATTGTACCATCATTGATTATTGGTGCAGGTTCGACTTTTTCTCTCCAGTCGGTGCCGTATTCTTTTTTTGCTAATTTGGCCTTTGCTTTCCAGCCTTCGTCTTCGAACCAATTTCGCACATATTCTTTACTTATATCTACATAAATTTCGTCATCTGTTTGACCAATTGATTTTAATTTTTCAATTAGTTCTTGGGATACGGGTATGCCTATATCGGTAGAACCATCTTCTAGTTCTTGAACATACTTTTCAACGTAAGTAGTAACTAAATTTTTATTGACGGTTGCAAGAAATCTATCTTCATCCGGCGTTCCAACAACATCGCCAATTCTAAGAGTCCTATCTATGTCTTTTATTAATTCAATTTTACCGTCCGTGTGTATTAGATCACATTTTTGTTCAGCGTAATCAGATATTACTTTACACGCATCACTAACTAGTTTTTCTGCAACAATCATTTCTTCTTCGCTAAGACCACTAAGTTCTAGTGCATCTTTTCTAGTTAGGTCTCTGTCTTCCGGTTCTTCGAATTTTGTGGTGTAATTTAGAATTGTTGTTCCTAATCGCTCGCCACCCACGGGCATTTGAGTTAAATCATATTTACTGTAATGATGTTCTGCAGTTACATCATCGCCGGCAACGTGTATTTTTTTTAGAAGTGAAGCATTTGGATGTAAATAATCCCGAAAAATTATTTCTAGAGGTACAACATAATTTTTTGTTTCAGGTTCAATATTGCCGGGAATGTCAATTCCTGGTTTTATAACTTGTGCTAAGTCAACATCAATATATGTATCTCCATCAGATGCATTGTAATGTGTTGGAATACCAGAATCTTCTAAAAGATTAAAACTTATATCTGCAATAGTGGTCATATTTTTAGCTTTATCCTTAATGGGCATATTACCAAAAATTGAAAGTCCTCCATCAAAAACAGAAAAAAAATCTTTAAAATCAAAGCCACCAATGCCGTGTTCTGTTGGTGTTACTCTCTTTGATTTAACTCCAAGAGTATCTTTTGATGAACCATTATTCAATAATTCCATATCATTTTCGCTCATAACAAACTACTCCAAACAATAATTAAACCATGATATTACTTACAAATTAATATCGCAAGAACATTTTTATATCTATCGAACAGTAATAATGTCAAAAGATATGTACGTAAAACCAAAATCAATACAAATTATATAAAGGTAACGCTGACAAATAAAGGGTATTAGAGATTATTCTTATTAATCAAAATATTAACAAACTATCAAATATGGAATAAATCAAATAATATTAACAAAAAGATTAACTACTAAAGGACGTGAAATAATTATGGATATTGGCAATTTTCTAGGCGGAGATGGAGGAATACTAGGTACTCTATCAACAATAATGTTTTTCTTGTTTTTGATATACTATCAAAAAATACTAATGATTCAAACAGTTTGGAAAGCTGAAAAAGACCTTAAAGTCCTAGAAGAATATGATAGAAAAGCAGAAAAATGTATTTTCAAAAAACTAGGGAAAAACGCTACGAAAAAGAACAAAGAGTCAGTAAAAAACTTCATGGACTTTTTTGTATCCGGTCCGGTTGATTTAGACCCATATGGGATAATGTCTAAAATAGAGCACGTTATGGATAGATCCGAAAAAAGATTCAAATATTTTGTTAACCAAATTGCACCAAAAGCAAGCAAAGAAGAAAAAGCAAATCTTAGATTCGGTATAATTGGCGCTATTGGCGTTCACCAAATATACAAAATAGTAAGACATCTAATTATCAGTGTAAAGAAAAACAACAATATTCAAATGGTAATGCTATTACAAATTTATTTGCCAATGCTAACTAAGCTGGCAAAATCACAAGTAAAAGCCACACAAGCATTTGTTGAAGGAATACCAATCGGAGATGCAATCGGTCCAATTGTTGCTGCATCCTATAAAACAAAAGTCGGAATCGAGGTCGCAAACGACATCATGGTATCCAAAGAAAAAATAGCTAAAAAAGATGTCTTTGTTATGAAAGCATTGGGTCCGGGTTCTGCTTTAGGTAAAATTGGTCACGGTGTTGAGAAAATAGTTAAGAAAGAAAAAATTGAATATATTATAACTGTTGATGCTGCAGGAAAACTAGAAGGCGAAACAACAGGTTCAATTGCAGAAGGTGTCGGTGTTGCTATGGGCGGCATTGGAGTAGAGCGTTCAAGAATTGAAAATGTTGCAGTTAAGCTGGATATTCCAATGGATGGAATCGTAATTAAAATGTCTCCTGAAGAAGCATCCATACCAATCAAAAAAGATGTATTCAAAGCACTTAAAAATGCAAGAGACGTTGTTGAGCGTACATTAACGGAAACAAAAGCTAAAAAAATTCTTTTAATTGGGGTTGGTAACACTTGCGGTGTTGGTAATACTAAAAAATCACTAGAAGGACTTGACAAAAAATTAAAAACTGTTTGGACCGTTCAAAAAAAGGAAGAAGATGAAGAGAAAAAGAAAAACTCCAAATGGAGCAATTAAGGTGATTCTATGAGTACAATTGATATCGATAACATGGGCGTAGATGATGTTGGGACAAATGTAAACCTAAATACGACCCAACAACCAACCGCTAACCAACCACCCCAAGAATGCATATTCTGCGCAATTGTGTCCGGTAAAATACCGGCAAAAATTGTTGATTCCAATAATTATTTTGTCGCATTTTTAGACATCCAGCCAAAAGCAGTAGGTCACATAGTAATTGTTCCAAAAAGACACGTAATGATTATGGATCAAATGACTGATGAAGAACAAGCGTCATACGATATGATTCTTAAAAATCTGATATTGAAACAAAGAAGTGCTCTTGGCGCAACAGGATATACAATCATATCTTCAAACGGCGGCTCTTCAGGACAAAGCGTTCCACATTTTTCAGTTCATCTAATACCAACGTACTCGAAGACACAAGTAGAATTGCCAATCATGGGATTAATCCAACCGCAAAAAGTTCCTGAATTCGTCATGGACGACGTGCAAAAGAAACTGCAAGGTGGCGCTAGCGCACTGGCAGCTACGGGCTACGGCGGACAGTAATTCTATTATTTCTAGGTTGAACGCAAGTTCACCCGCAAACACTTTTTTTTAATATTAATTTTATTTTCTATTGGC
>WSZW01000066.1 GCA_013139905.1 archaeon | reverse complement strand
CATAAAGTTCGGATGCTGTGTGATATTGACCTGTTGGTGTTGATGCGGCAATAATGTTTGTGATTGTTAGAATTATAAATGGGATTGCGATTATTAACCCCAGAATTAAAAAATGTTTTTTTTGAAATGTGAAATTGACTGTTACGGACATAGTTAAATATTCGTATTTGTTGTTTATAATGTTTTTTTTGATTGAGTCTAAATTTTTTCATTAGTATTGGAGTGTTTGCTTTATTTACTTCAATGTCGTTGGAGTGATTAGTTTAAAAGCATATATTGTAATTGGAATGATTATTGAAAAAAGTTATTTGTTATGTAGGTTATTTGACTTTTGCGACAAAGAATATGTGATCTTTTTCAAGTGGGTTTAGGTTTATTGCGTCTGAAATTGTGAAATATGTTTCTAGTTTTTTTCTTTCGTTTGCGAATATTTCCATTGGGTTTGTGGCAACGTTTATACTTCTTGCTTTTATTGCAATCATAACTGAGCCGCCTTTTTTTAGGAATATTTTAGCGTTTCTAATTAGTATGTCTGACTGGTCTGGTTGAGCTACGTCTTCATAAATTAAATCAACTTTTTCTATTAGGTGTGTCCAGTTTTCCGGGGTTCTTGCATCGCCTAAAATAGGTATTATGTTTTTTCTTTTTTTGGATAATGGTACTAAATCTCGAACTGATCTTGATGAAAATTCTACGCCGTAAATTAATCCGTCTGCACCGATTATGTCTGATAGGTGTGATGCGGTTGTTCCGGTTGAAATTCCTAAGTATAATATTTTCATGCCGTTGAATATTGGTACATTTCTTAATCCTTTGTAGATGGCTGCACCTAGTTTTGATTTGGTTGGATCCCAGACACGAAATTCACCACCGCTTCTACGAATTATTTTTTCATCGTATACTTTTTTTCCGGGGGTCATGTTTTTTGTGCAGTATTCTTTTCCAAATTGAGATACGCCTGTAATTGCCATAAATATCACTTATCGTTTTTTTTGGCTAAATTTTTTCTTGCCAAATTTTTTGTTTTTCTTGAATTTATTATTATAATTATCAAAACTTTGTTTGTTTTTGTTAATGCCTTTATTTTTGTGTTGGAATGTTGGTTTTCCTTGGTGTTGGTGTTGTGGTTTTTTTGCTATTTCTTTTTTTAGTAGTTCTTCCAGGTCTGTTTTATATTTTGCGCCTACTTTGTCGCTTGATTTGTAATAATCCATTTTAGATGCAATGGATATTTTGGACGCTAGCGTTCTTGCCATTTTACCCCTGGATTGTTTTGGGGCTCGTTGGATGAATGTGCTTTGAAATATTAGTCCGTGTTTTGGGCTTGTGCCTGAGCCTTTTAGGTATCTGAATAGTGCTTTTTCTGCACCGATTATTTGTATTGTTGAGCTTGGGAATCCTGCTAGTTTTTTTAGTGTTCCTGCGTGTGCTATTAGTCTTGCTACAAGTGGTGCGCCGATTATTTGGGTTGTGTTGGGTGCTATTTGTGTTGATTTTTTTTCTATGTATTTTTCAAGTTCTCTTTTTTCTTCTGCAAGTATGATTATTTTTTTAGCGTATTTTTGTATTTCTTCTAAGTCTTCTTTTGCTAGGTTTGCACCCATTGATTCTTCGACGTCGATTCCTTTGATGTCTGTTCTATAGAGTGTTTCTGAAATATATTTTGCAAGTTTTTCGTTATCATTTATTCTTTCTATGATTTCCGGGAAATAATATCCATACCATTCCCTGATTCTCATAGTCATTGTGTTTATTTGTTTTGTAAGTTCGTCTGTTGTGTTTATTGCCTGCATTAATAATTTGTCGTTACCGATTGAAATTCTCATTTTTCGAACGGTTAGTTCTGTTGTTGTTTCGTGAAATAGTTGGTTTAGTTCTGTTTTTGATTTTACTATGTTATTGGTTCTTGCAATCTCTGCTGTGTTTGTTCTTAAATAATCGCCGGACATGTTTGGAAATTCATGCGAATATCCTTCTTTTTTTATTTCAAATATGATTTCTTTGTCTTTAATCTGGCTTATTATTTTTTTTTCTAAATCTGATATTGTTTTTTTAAGACAATTTTCTATTTCATCTGCTCTTTTTTTGGCATTGTTTGGAAAAGCGATAAAGCTAACTGGTTTTCTTTGTTCATTTGTAGCCAGTATGCCTATTGGGCAAAATGCGATGTATGTTGTCATATGTATCTTTATTGTAATGGTATATTTAAAATGTTGTTGTATTTTAAGGCCAGATTTTTTCACCTGTTGATGTGCTTACAAGTTGTTTTTCAATTGGAATGTTTTCATTTACAATTGATTTTACTGCATCGTATGTTCTTGTAATTGAATCTATTGTGAGTTGTGTTATGTCGGTTATATTATCTGGATTTATGGTTTTAGCGACTTTTGGTAAAAATTGACCATCAATTCCGTTGGCTGCTGCATTTATACCACCGCAATATTCTCCGGGTAAATCTTCTGTCATACTTCCTATGTGGTTTTGTACAATTATACCGTTTGGATTTTGGAGTTTGTTTTTTATATGTTCAAGATATGATGGTGTGAATGCTGCTGCTATACTTGAAACGATATATTTTGCTGTTCGAAATAGTCTTGAATCGACACAATCAATTACTGTACTTTCATCAAATTCTATATTTTTTACAGTATTATAGTTTTGTTCGTGTATTTGTGCGTATTTGTTATTTGAGTATATGGGTTCTTTATTGCCGTCTAATGCGTGCGTTATTGCGTGTTTATCATTTAATATAAATGCATGGATTTTATCTTTTGAAACAAAGTTATTTTCAGCTAAATTATCTATGTTTGTTTCTAGTTGTTCTTTGGTTATACCTCTATATACAAGAACAAAATCTGGTTTGTCGAAGTGTGTTGCATATTCTGCAATTGCGTGTTGATGAAATGCGTTTTCGTCTGTTAGATTTAGTATTTGGTTTCCCCCATTGCATAAAAATACGCGACCTTGTGTGTTTATGTTTCCGTCAACTTTTTCACAGAAAAGCATGGCTTCTGGCGCACCACCATTAGTATACATAACAATTGATGGATTTTGACCGTTTTTTGCTGCGTTTATTGTTGTAATTCCGTCATCTGTTTTTTGAATATTATTTAGATAATCTTGTATTTTTATCATTTAATCACCAATGTGTATTTTTAAGAATGAATTTTTCTATCATTTGTCCACAAGCTTTTTAAAACTAATCTCCAATAGATTGTTATCATATTTGAAGGTGTTATGTATAGGAAGAATAAAAATCAGAGTAGTAAAAGGAAATGCAAAAGAACTTATTAGTATTTGTCCTGACAAATTCAGTAAAGATTTTGAAGCGAATAAAACTGCTTTAAAAGAAATGGATGTTGTTGAAAGCAGACACATTAGAAACAAAATGGCTGGATACATTTCAGGTCTTGTTAAGAGAAAAGCATTTTAATTTTGTTTTTTTAATATTAATTTAGTTCTTGTATATTTAGCGGATGCTTTTATGTTTTTTATTATTTTGTTTTGATTAAACGTAATTATATATACTAGTTTGATTTTAATTAATAATATGAATAAAAATATTTCATTATTTCAGAATAAACTATTTCAGGCAACTTTAATGGTTTCTATAATACTTGTATCATCGGCTATTTTTATGTCTCAGACGGATAAAATGTTTGGAAAAGCTGCGGGAACACCAATTACCGGACATATGGTTTTGTTTGAAGCCGGGCCTGGTGCGGTGAGTGCTGTTAGTAGTACAATTGGTGATTATGTTGCCAAGAGTGTTACTCGTGAAGTTTTTTTTAATACGGATAATTATGATGAAATTTTATTTGTTCCTGGTGTTGATTGTCAATTTCATGGCAAATGTTGTTATTCTGGGAGATATTTTCAGGCCAGTTATAATATTTGGTATCCATCAAATAGTTTTAATTATGGTTCTTGTATTGATGCGACAATTGATTATACGAATAAAGCATTGTATGAGTATGGTGTATCTTGTACTGTTCCTGGTGCTTTGAATCATGTTTCTGTAAGTTATAAATGTTAGTTTGATTTTTATTTCTTAAACAAGACCCAACCCACGCCAATACCTATTATGAAGAATATTGATGATAGTATGACTGTTAGTTGATAATTTGGCTGTGGGACGGTTACCAGTCCTTTTTCAGACATGTCTAATTGTCCTTTTATGGTTTGTATGGTTGAATCAAAATTGTTGTTTGATTTTATTAAATTGATATTTGTGAGTATCATTAGAACTATTGAAAGACTTACAAGCATGATTAATATTTTTTCTTTTATAATTATCACT
>WSZW01000183.1 GCA_013139905.1 archaeon | reverse complement strand
CAATACTATAAAAAACTATTTATGATATTATCAACACATAATATACAATGACAATTTTACGATACTTTTTATTTATAGCTGTATTATTATTTTTATTTTTACCAGCAAGTGCATTTGAAGATACATTTCAGTATTATCCTAGTGGTGATTATTCGGAAGAATGGTTTACTGATGAATCCGGAGCAAACGATATTTATCATGATATCATTACTAATGGTGGTACATATTCACGTTGTTTTAGATTGGGATTAGATAATGATGCCGCTTCTGGTGAGTATGTTCAATTATGGCATCGGACTCCATCTATAAGTAATTACTGGTCTGTTAACTTTAGATATTTACATACACCTAGAACATTTCCATCAAATGCCTATTCAATATTGAAACTAAATGTGTATTTTTATGATGAAGATGGTTATCAGTTGTTTTATCATAGTTTTCTTGGCTCAAACCCAACTTATCCAAATCATCCAATGTATGGAACTTCTGGTTTATTTGAATATCTAAGAGATACATCTTCCGACCAAGTAACATTAAGAGTAGACGGTGTAGATAAGGGTGTAGTTGGTTCTGCATCTAAACCGATGGCATACATTTCATTTAGAATAGATCAGAATAGTGGTGATTCTCAATCAATTCCAGGGTGGATGTATATTGATGATGTAACGTCAGGAGGAAATATAGTTGGAATTGGAACTGAATCGACAACACATACAGTAACGGAAGCGTATAATGATGATACTAATATTAGTTTTGGAATAAATACGTTTCCACTTGCAAGTTATCAAGCATCTGAATATGAAGTAGATATAAAGCGATCTGTAAGTGGTGTTTATACTGATGTTATAAGCGAAGTTGTTAAACCAGCAGGAGATTCAACACCAACAAAAGGATTTTCTAATTGGGATAGATCTGTAGATTTAACAAATGGCGACACCGATTATGGGTTATATATGGTGTATTTATTAGATGATGGAACAAGTATAGACACTGATTACTTTTTTTTAGTACCGCCGGGGGATGCATCATCAATATCATTTTCAAATCCTGAAATTCCAATCGGAACAACGCAAACTATTACATATTCAATTGACGGTGCTAACTTTGGAACATATAACTATCATGTCAGAATTTACAGCACAACAGCACAAATTCAATCAACACAAGTATCTGAAGAAAGTAGTACAGTAACATGGGACACAACTGGAGAAACCACAGGGTTACATTATGCTGTACTATCACGAACAGATAAAACAAGTGGTGCATACTCCGAACTAACTTATGACATTGCTACACTGTCAGATACTATAATTATCAGAGGCTATGCTTACGATGCTCAGAACGAATCCACATTAGCAGACGTAAATGTTAATTTAAGCCAAGCCGCAACGTGGTTCAACACAACTTCAAACGCAACAGGATACTATGAATTAACCGGGTTAATAGTAGATGTTGAAGTTAACGTGAATGCATCACTCGCAAACTACACACACGAGAACTTCACATTCACACCATTGTCTGCCGAAATATACACAATGGATTTATATCTAATAAATAATACACCCACATACTCAAATACTACAATTGGCGGGCTAACTTATGATTATCCATTACATCAGGCTGTGACCAATGCAAATGTAAATATTTATAATACCACTTGGTCAGATAACACTACATCGTCATCAACCGGTTTTTATCTATTTGAAGAGCTCACAAACGGATCATATACAGTGAATGCCACAAAAACAGATTTCCAGGATTCTGCTGAATATCCAACAGATACAAACAACGGATCATGGTTAACCCAGAACATCCTTATGTATGGCATCTACGACCTTACCATAAGAGCCCAAGACGCCACCACAGACGGATACCTATCAACATTCTCGATTGACTATAACGGCGTCATATCTTCCACCACAAACGGCTCAATCACATATTCAGGGCTAACTTATGGGCTATATACATTCAGTGTATCAGCAACCGGGTACTACTCAGACAGCGAAGATATTTTAGTCGATTCAACCAAGACAGAAACAATACAAATAACGCAAACAGACAGCATATATTACACACCACATTATGTGAAATTTGTTGTGTGGGGACCAATGGGATATTATGAAGGTGTGGATGTAAGTGTTTATGAATATGGTGTATCGACTACAAAGTATACTGGTGTTACTGGTAATGATGGTGCGGTCACATTTAGGTTATATGAAACACAAAGGTACACTATTACATTTATAGATGCTGTCCAAGGTATAGATAGAGAAATGGTATTATACCCAAAAGATGAAAAATATTTAATCTTTGTTGCTTCAACTGGATCATGGTCCACATTTGATGAGCCGATAAATGATGTTGTAGGAATTGAAGTATCAACCAAAATAATCAATTCAACACACTCTTATGTCAATGTAAGTTATACTGATACACTGTCTGAAACCACAGCAGCAACAGTATACTTAAATCAATCTAACAGTTCAGATCCATACAACCAGACAGTGATAGACTCACAGTCAGGATATACTAACAATTGGACTCACAGCTTTATAGTGAGCGATTATGAAGGCGAGAGTTACTATATCCATGTAGTTGCTACTCACACCACCTATGGAACTGTAGACCAGACTTATGCAATACAGTTCGATAGTGATATTGGGTTGCCGGGAATCCCGGACAAGGTTTGGTTGTATGTAGCCATACTTATCATGATGTTTACTGCTGGTATGTTCGGAGCATCTACTGCAACAGAAGGTGCAGCGATTATATGTGTAGAAGGGTGGGTATTCCTATTCTTTGGGTGGTTTAGTAGCATAGACAACAATGGTATAATTGCAGTAGGATTGGGAGCAGCCACAACAATAGCCATATTTGCAAATATAAATAAGTTTTCAAAGAAGGAGGGGCATGAATAATGAAAGTATGGGGATTTATACTTGTGATTTGTATCTATTCACTATTAGCCAGCACTATGAATGAAATGGGGCTGATGCAAGTACATGAGGTTGCTGACTTCAATGAAAGTGCCATGACAGACCAATCAGCGTCAATAAAAGAAGTCGTGACAGAAGACTCTGAATCTTCAGTACTAGAAAAAGCAAGAGAAGGTTTTGGACTTGATCTAATATTCATTGCTATAAAAATGTTTGATGTGTTGTTTAAGGCATTGACTATGACGTTGTGGGTACAAGCCTCATTGGTAAAATTTGGGGTTCCTGTTGCATTGGCTAATATGACACAAGCCATTGTGACTTTCATGGAAATGATATTTATCTTCCAAGTATGGCGTAGATTCAA
>WSZW01000085.1 GCA_013139905.1 archaeon | reverse complement strand
TATCGAGCGCCCAACTTGTAAGCGTTGCATCTATTATATCTTCATCCTCACTAATAGCAATTTGTAATAATTTATTTTTATATAACTTATCATACATATCAAGCGCATTTATAAATGTTGTAATATTATTAACAATTGATGTTCCAGCATTTGTCTTTTCTGTAGTCGATAGAATTGAATCTATATCCCATGTTAACGTTATTGTTACATCATATTCTGCTGTACCTGGTCGGTAAAACCAACTAAACGGTGCTGCAGCACTTCCATTTGCATCTGAATCTCCTGTTAAATACCCAATAGATTTAATTCCGGCTGCACGAGTATTTTCAATCGTGTATATTAATGTATCCGCTGTATTTATATCCCCAACAACGCCACCATTAACATATAATTTAATTTCACCAAGTGATTGGTATTGATAATCAATTGTAACAGTTTCGCTATTAGATGTAGTGGGAGTTACAGTAATATCACCAGTTTCAGTATCAAATGATGAAACAGTGAATATGCCAGTAGATGAACCTGATACACTAGTAACCGAATCGATTGGAATATTGGTAGCAGTTACAATAGTAGTACCATCGGCAGTAATAGAATCCGCACCTATACGAAGATATGGGGATTCAACTACAACATTTGTAACTCCAGTTACAGATTGTAAATTAGTAGATAAAGCCAATTCTGTAGCATTTCCAATCGCAACACTTGCAGATTTTATTCGTTCTCGGAGTGTGAAATCTAATTCGCTATCCGTTCCAGTTGTAAGTGCCGAATCATTTCTAATACTATGTATAAAATCTAAAGGTGACGTTTGCACAGTAATTGTATTACCAGCTACATTATAGTCTGTACCAACCTGTGCCGCTTGAATATCTGTAGCAACACTAATCGGAGCATATGAAGTATACAATGTGGCACCACTTGGTACCGGTGTTGATAATGTTACAGTTCTACCTGTAAAATTTGCACCAGATGTATAATCTACCGAATCAGATCCAGATACACTATTGAGTGTATAAATATAATTATTAGTATCATATTCTGTAATTATTGATGTACCAACCAAATACTCTTCTGCATTAATACTTGGATACATATATACTGAACTTGTAGTTGTAAATGCTAATGGGACGGCATCTGCAGTTTGTACAGATGTATTCGCAGGAATAATACGAGGACTACCTGATGGTAATGGAACTGTTCGTAAAAATGTAATTTGGCCAGTTGCCACGGTGCCAGCTCGTCTATCTATACCAACTAAATCTCCAAGATTTTCAAGTGAAGAATTATTACTAGTTTCAACAAAACCTGAATTATAAGTATTTTCAAGTTCAACCCATAGTTTAGATAATTCTACACCAAATAAATCTGCCATTAATTTAAGAGGACTTCCTGGCGTAAGATCAACTTCATTTCCAAATAGAGTTTTAAGTCTATTTTCTATATCAGTGGATATGTTAGAATACGACTTTGTTACAAATCCTGTATTCGTTACTCCATATTCTACCATATTATTATACCTCGTAAATCTACTACTGTATTTTCATTACTTTGAAACTTAATATCAATATTTACATTTGATCCATTTCGTGTTGCTATAATATTAAATATAGAAATTATACGCGGATCATTTAACAATGATTTTGTTATTACATGTTCTATATAACTAATTGGTACATCTCGTCCTATAATTGATTTTATATCTGTTCCATAAGTAGGATAAAATTTATTTTCACCAATATTAATATTTAATATTAAGTTTATACTTTGTATTAAATTATCAATTTCTGTACTTATCGTTACAGATTTCTTAATATTATCAATATTAAAATCAAAATTATCATTTAAAGCGATTGATGTACCATATGTCATTATAATAATGCTCCTATATTATTATTTTTTACCTATCTTACGTGGATTTTTACATTTTCCACGTCCTATATTATTTCTAATTCCATTACCAGATCCATCTCTTTTAGGTTTTCCTTTTGTTGACATTATAATGTTCCTATATCATCATTTGTTAAATCTTCACCATTTGCAGTAATTGTAGTACCATTAAATGTTATTGCTTCGCCAACAATACTAATATCACCATTAGAATTTATATTAATACTTCCTATACCATTTACAATTGTTATTACATCTTGTCCAAGTGGTGTATGTATAGTATTAATAGGAGAAATCTGACCAATAACAATAGGATTTGAAAATTTAAATGAAGTAAATATAATTAATACATTTGCACCAACTTCGAATTTAGGCATAATATGTGCGGATGAAGATATTCCAGGAGTGCATACTCGACAATTTTCAATTAAAACATTATCTAAAGTTGGTATACTTATATTCAATGTTGCTTGAATATCATTTATTGATTCTATTGTACCTTCATATATACCAAAAAAATTACGATTAAATACTGCATGAATTCTATTATCAATCATTTTAATAAAATTTTGAAGTTTAGTTTGATATGACTCATTAATTAGCATTAATATTCTCCGTGCTTTTAATATTATAGCAATAAACAGTTGAATAATATCCAGTATCAGATCCCATCGTATGTTTTATTTCGGTTACAATAAATGATTCATTCATTACAGGTAGATTAAAATTTTTAGTTGGAGATACATTTGAATATTTTATAGTTATAAATGATTCTTTACGTAACATTGGTAAACCGGTTATATCTAACTTTAAAGATTTTTTTGAACTTGTATATTGAATATTTTCCATATATTCTTCATCATCGGTATATTCGATATCATCAGTTTCAAGTTCTTCAGCAATTACTTCTAATTTAATTATATCATTATAATCAATAATAGGTGTTAAAAATTCGGTTTCTTCGTTATTATGTTCATCATCTTGTAATACAATATTATTTCCAAATATATACCATGAACAATTGATATTATTATCTTCAATGTATACTTCACATAATTCATTAAGTAAATCAGTTATTGATTTTCCACGTGTTAATATATATGCATTACTTCCTGTTATATTAAATATAGTATTCAATCCAAATCGTTGTTTAACTATGTCGGATAACGTTTTAAAATTTACTTGCCCTGCAGAATGTACAATACCAGTACTTTTAAAAAGATGATCAATAATTGTCGTACCTGTTAATACTAATTTAACACCATTTTGATCAGTAGTTTTAATTATATTCTCAATAATCATATCAGCATAATATTTTGTAGGGAAGAAATGCTCTTCATGCCAATAAAATGCAACTCGTAATATATCATTAATTGTAACTAGATCAACATCCACTAAATTCCAAACTGATAATTTAAATGTATTATCAGCATTAAATACCTCGTTTATTTCGAATTCACAATGTATCTGTGAGTTGTCAAAAAGTATAGATGCTGCATAGTTAGCTCCCGAGTATGTAGATACATTTGAATCGTATATTGGAAAATATTTATTCTTTCCATCGGGATAATATACTGCAACTGCACTATCTCCAACATATTCAATAATATGCGAAATATCAAATGTATGTATAATTTCACATTCAAGAGTATACGATGAAAGAGTCATCATATTGATTTAACTCCTGGAAGTACAGTATCTATAAAAACATCTACACTAAATATAAATAAATATAAATTTGTACCCACAATAACTGCGTATAAATATCCTTTTAGATTTTCTGGTGTAAGAAAATCACCATATATAACTGGAAACCCGTCAAGTTCTGGAATTGTTAATGTATTTAATTTAGATTCATATAAATTATAACTGTTTGCTGTTCCATTAATATGTGGTACATTAGTATCTGGATTACTAATAGTAAACTTATACCGTTCCGCAATAGGTTTTGCCACAAGATTAAAACTACTATATGAACTTGTACTAGGTTGTATGATTGTTGGAACAAGACGATCAATAATTAAATTCTCAGATGATATATTTCCAGCCAATGTAAGTTCGTCAAGTTCAGTATAAAATCCATTTGCATATTTTAAATCTATTTCATATTTAAGATCTTTACGTTTTATAAATTTATTAAAAGTATTAGATGCACTAAACCCAGTATATTGATCAATAATATCATAACGTGTTTCAAGTGTACTTTGATCTGTTATATGTCCTAAATTAGAAATATATATAGAAGTATTTTTAAATTCTACTATACCTTCTGGATAAACTCTAATTCTAATTGTGCCAAAATTTGCATAATCAACTATTTGTTCTCCTTTAGTTCCAATCTCATTATCAATATATTCTCCCCATACAGCCAATTTAAATGACGTATCAATTAAA
>WSZW01000040.1 GCA_013139905.1 archaeon | reverse complement strand
TTACTCTCGCTTGTCGCTGTCGGGTTGCCGTAGTACATATAAACCGTAGTATTTGTCGTATTACTCGTCTCCGGTATCTCAACCCAAACAGTTGCACTTGTTTCGCTTATGTTTGTCTCAACCCAATAATCCAAAAGTCCTGCGTCTATTTCTGAACCGTTTGTAAATCTTAAATCCTTAAATGTCGAGTTCATCTTATCGGCTACATAATCCACATCTATTTTAAACTGATAGTTTGCAGGAATCTCCAATCCTGTTCCGTCTATCTGGATTTCTTTTTTATACGCCCAACTACTGTTCCACCAAGCAAATTCATAAGTCGTATAACCTAAAATAACACCTAAAGCATCTACTGCTTCTGTATCATTCTTAACACCATAAATATCGATATAAACAGGAACATCTTTTTCAAAAGCCAAAGGCAATTCAAGAGGTTTCCATGCCTGTATTGTTTCGTTTATCTCTTCATAATATCCGCCGATACAATTAGTTCCATTATTCCAATACCATGTCTCATTTCCTTCATTATAAAGATATTCAGAATAATCAGTGCATGTTTCATTAGTCCAGTTCTTTATGGTTCTGTTTACATCACCCCAGATGTTTATTCCTGATGTTGGAAGTTCAATATCTAGTCCGTGTTTATTCTTGAATTTTTTTGTTAGATGCGTATTTTCTGTAAGAATATAATTTTTGCTTAAAGTGATGCTTAAAGGTAGATGGCAGACTTCGCCCGGAAAACATTCAGGAGTATAACTCACACCACCCAAGCCATCATATCTATCATAAGTGACTGTTGTTCCGCCAATCTTTACAATAGGGTCTATCACTTGGTCGCCGTATGCAGAGATATAACGTACTTTGACCTTACCGTTTAGATATTGTCTTGCAGCACTTACTTGCTCAATCGAATCATTCCAATTAATCTGTAGTTTATCTAAATCGGTTTTATGTTCTTCTTTAAGATTCTTTGATTCGCCAATATGGTCTGTCTCATGTACCCATTGAAAATTATATTTAATTGTTTTATTTTTCGGATACCATTTGATTGTTTCTTTATTTTTATTCGGATATATTTCTATCTCTCTCTCCAATCGCCCGACATAATTCGTATGCCGAGAATCTAGGAAGTAATCAATACCAATTATAATATTCGCAGAATTAGCCGTATATGTATATTCTAAAGGACTTTTCTCGTTATAGTATATTTGCTTAGTTCCTTTGAATAACTGCCAATACGAAGTATCTATTAAGTCACTAGCGATATATGTCTTGACTTTACCGTCTTTAAAGCTCCACCGATAGAATTCTTCATGTTCTGAATAGCTACGCCCTAACAATTCTAATCTATCAACTGTATCGTTTGTAAGAAGAATTAAGTCATACTGCGGATATTCATCTAAAATATCACGATAATTTTGAATACCTGACAGTTGAAACGCAAATACAGATAATATTAAGAATGTTCCAATTACAATTATTGCTTTATCATCTGCGTATTTTGTCAACATATTAAATTACCGACCAGTTATTTAACCACAATTCGCGGCAACGGTTGTTGTTATTAATGAACTTCCATCCCAATACATACAAGCATCATTCTCTGTTCCGAAACGCATTTTAACATTATCATTCAGATTTACACCGGCAGTTGTAGTAATATTATTTGATGATGCAATGGTTATATCGTTGGGTATATCACCATCAACAACATTAGTCCATGAATATAAATTTAAATCATTCTCAACAATTAAATCAATAGTACCGTCTCCATCCTGATATGTGGCCGTAATCAATGTTTCGGTATTACCACTAAACATTGCACCAGTAACATCTTGTAGTTCTTCGGTTGTGTTGTATAATGTTGGCGTATTTTGAATTGTAGACCAATCTACTTTACCTAAAAACCACGAATCAGTATTTGTAAAATTGTATGCACCTATATCCCAATTTGATAATAATGGTTTATCTGCATAAATAGTTAAATATGGAGATAAATCCGGTGTTCCACCGGCACCAATTGGTTCAGCCCGTAAATCTATCCATGCATCAGAATTCCAAACTGTATCTGTTCTTCTTGCACAATATATGTGATGAATAATTGCCACATACGTTTCCATAGCTGGAAGAATATAATCCGGTGTTGCTTCAACACATGATGATAAAGACGTGTATGTTGCACCAGTTGTTAATGGAGATAACATATGTATTTTCGCAGCTGAATTCCAACTAAGACTATAAACCGGATATTGTCTATAAACCGTTCCGGTACATTCTACCAAATCTGTCCCGTTATCACAATGAGTTATATTTAAACCAGTTGTATTTGTATGTACCCAACTACCATTTTCGTGATGTGTTAGATGTGTTTCATCTATTAATGAAGATTTAGCATCGGTCGGTAAATATGTATTCAGATACACTGAATTACCCGAAGAAACATTGAAAGACGGAAATGTATCTTGAGTAATCTCAAAACCATTACATACAGAAAGATGGCTTGAAGAACTGCAGAATATTCTAATCTGTTCTGTTTTATCTTTTGTCAAAAATAATAATGTATTTCCCTTTGTCTCTTCAATCACTCCATTTATGACTAAAGCATCAAATATTCTTACTTTACCACTGGGAGATATATCTGCACTATGAAATGTCTCAAATGATTCAAAGTTCCATTCACATGAACTATTCAGATAATTTGTAGAATGAAGATTGTCTGTTACATTTATATCTCCTTCTGCTTTATAACAATATACTACATTACCATTTGTATCTACAACTCTTGCTGTAAACTCCGGATAGTGAATTTCGCGCTCTTGATTTATTGTAATATTCATACAACCACAATGTTCAAGATTTTCAGAACTATTTATTATCCCGCTTCCAATACTTCCTGTAATTGGTTGACCCGTAATATATCCGGAAGCAGTTATATTTTCGAAATCATTCGGCGTATTTAGATTATCCCAGTAATTTGAACTATTTACATTTAAATTACCTTCGTCTGATTGAGCAATATATACAGAACTAATATCATCACAACCACCCTCACCATCAAGATATGTTGTTGTCCCAGAACATAAAGTATTAGCATTTGAATCGGTTACAGTTTCTGTTGCAGTTACAAGTGTTTGTATATGTCCGTATGTATCCAAAAAAATGTCTTGTATATACGTTCTTCCGCTATTATCACTATCAGCTTGACTACTTGAATCATTATGTATTATATATTCGCCACTACAACCAATCCCAGTACCGGATACATCTGAACAATCAAATGATGGTGTTAATGTATTTCCAATATCACTATATGTAAAATCAACACCGTTACCATCTGTAGCCATTACACCTACTGCATCTTGCATTTCTTCGGTTGTGTTATATGTATTGGTTACTGGATCAACCGTACAATTAATTATATTATTTGATGAATCATAAAGACACCATTTAGTATCTGTTAATGTACCTGTAAAATTAGCAATATCTGTATAATAATTACCGGATATATCTAAAAGCGCACTACCATTTTGATAAAATATAGTTGCATTTATGTTTGTTGCATTATAAATGTCATTACCTAACAAATTCATATCTTCGTCAACTAAATATGAAGATGCAAATACAACACTAAATATTATTAAAAGTAATCCTATTGCGCCGATAAATAAACCATGTTTTAATTTCATTGTGTCAACACCTTTTTCCAATCTGATGAACTACTAGTGCCATATGCAATATACATTTTATTATTTGTAGTGTCAACATATATATCACCAATGTTTCCGGGCGTTGAAGATGGTACACCGGCACCGGTTGTTCTAATAACTCTTGTCTTTTGGTCTGTAACCATTGCATTCCAATCTGCTGCAAGTACATCATCAGTTACGTCAACTTTTGTGCTATCCCAAGTCATAATATCACATCTGTATGGATGGTCTAGGTCTTATTCTTGCCTTTCTCATCGCTCTCTCTTTTAATAGTTTTTCAATACTTTCTCGCCAATGCGTATATGGTACGCCTTTAACAACACTTAATTCACCCAAATTATAAGATGCTTGGAATGTATATGTTGCGCCGATTGCATTTATAGCGACTGCAATTGCAGCTTCTACATTCATGTATCTTTTAATATAATGTGGTATTAGAAGTTTTACTACAACAGAACCACTTTCATGTGCTAATACTAACTGGTCTACAGTAATTTCATTTGTATCTGTACCTGTAATCTTAGCAACTTCTTGATTTCCATCCATACCAGTAATCTCAACCCAATCATTATCTGAAAAATTAGTTTCACTAGAAACGGATATTGCAACAGATGTACCTGCAGTTGTTGCCGCAGTTGATGTTGTTGAGGTACTTGATTCTTCAAGTAACCCATAAAGATATTTAACTTTTACAGTTTTTCTTTTAGATGCAAAAACACTAGTCTCTGCACCGTTACTAAGTTCAATTTTACCGCTTTGTTTACTAACATATAATTCATCAAGTGATATTGATGTTGAATTGGTATTTAATTCACGAACTGCAAGAACTGGATTTTTAAGTAAGAATAATCTTTCAGTACCCGTTCCGTCTATGAATTCTAATCTTTGTGTTGGTACGAATTTAGTATTTAACCATTGCGATACATCAGCTTCGGCATCAGCAATAATACTAGTTATATCATCATCAGATATTAGTGTGGTTGGTGCACCACTTGCAATTCTAACTTCGGCAACTGTAATAAACGTCATTTTTTCAAAATCTCCTTAACATCTGTTTTAATCACACCAATATCATTATTCAAATGGGTTAATTTTGTTTCGGTTTCAACTATATGTTTTTCAATCGTTATAACTTTATTCTCTAATTCAGATATTGTTTCAATATTATCTATTTGTTTTAGTTGTATATGTTCAATATCTGAATTCATTGAAGAACCAGTTGCAATTACCGATGCAAATGCACCTAAAAGAAGTAATATTAAGGTAAATAACGCAATTAATCCTTTTGGTATTTTTACATCCACCACGCCTTCAATAGAATCCACCATTTTACTCACTGAAAACATTTTTAAGACTTTCAGCAACATCATCATCGTATGGCATATCTGGTTCTTCTTTAATTCTTTTAACCATATCTGCTTCTGTTGGATAGTCTTTCATTATATCTTTGGCGGTTTTCTTTCCAATTCCTTTAATACTCATTAATTTGTCTTTGTATGCTTTTATGTCGTCTTTAGGATTTAATGCTTTGTTAATATTATCAACAATATCTATTGATTGTTCTTCTTTATCATTATCATTGACAACTTTTGTAAAACCAAGAGCCATACCGTAATGTTCGGGTATATCTGCCTCTTGACCGTCTTTAACCGTTTTCCAATAATGTCCTGTTCTTACTCCTATTGTTTCGTCTTTTCTTATTTTTTCGCTTTTACCGGTATTATTCATAAATAACATAGTTATCACTTACTCCTTAAAATTCTTCAACCATTAAATAAACGGTTGTTATATCTCCAGCTGCAGCCGCAGTCACGGAAAGCATTACTTTTCCAAATACAACGAAGGGTTCATATATTTCGTTAGTTGCATCAAAGGTTACATCTGTTCCAGTATTATCTTGTGATGGTACTCGTGGATAATAAACATCGTTATCATCATCCGGTGCAGCACCTAAAGTTCCAATATTTAATATTTCTTGAATTGCTTTTGCAATTGTTGTTGATGCTGATGGGTTCATTTCAAAAATATTAACATCCCTATCGCTTGTGCTTGCGGGTGTTGTGTTAGAATAAACTGTACGTACTGATAAAATTCTACCTCTTATTACTTGAGATAATGTTGTACCTGTTGTCT
The DNA here is from genome assembly GCA_013139905.1 of archaeon. Classification (GTDB taxonomy): domain Archaea; phylum EX4484-52; class EX4484-52; order EX4484-52; family B79-G9; genus GLR112. Next base: position 6,734 of record WSZW01000040.1, on the reverse strand, counting down.
CTCCAGTGGCTATTGTATTTTCAATTTTAACCATTGTAATTTTGCTAATAATAATCACTTCCTTTAGTTACTCTTTCGAGCTGTTAATATTGGTTGTTTGCCCACCATAAAAAATAAAGCGGTGGGCTAATATAGATTATTCGTAGATTATTCTTGATATCTTCTGTTTAACAAGATACAGATATTGTGACGAAGGTGTCGCATCTAAGCATTGAACGCCTACATAGGGAATCAAATCCACATCATTTGTCATGGCTGCGCTGATATATACTTCTTTGTTGTTAATGAAGTAGTGCGCTTTTCTTTCTGCATCAATCTCTATTCTGAAATAATAGTTTGTGCTTGCAGAAACAGCCACTCCACTGTCTGAAGTTGTATCTGTGCCTCCGATACTGTTCACAATTTCCCAGTTCGTATCAGAATCGTCCGTGCTGAACCTGAAATAAGCTTGGTCATCATCTGTTGCGACTGTTGGGTCACTTGTAAGTTTCAGTCCAGCCCATATCAAAATACCTGTTGTTACATCAGATGTTTTAATTACGGCTTCCCAAAGAACCTGATTCTCCGTCCCCCATAGAACACCAGTCCATCCGGATTGTAATGTGTCCAAATGAGGGAGAACGATTACTTGATCGTTATCGGCTCCATGAGTCTTTAACTCAACTCCGCCGACAGTTGTTCCCCAAATTACATCTGCTTCTGCTACATTTGTTCCGAGAATCTCAAAATCAACATTGAAAGTTATTCCAACGCTTGCGTTTAGTCCTGGTCTTTGATTGAAATTCTCATCAAGAACATATCTTTTGAAACTGTCTACTGCAGGTTTTTGATGTATTAATGTTTCAGACATTTCATACGGTCCTTTTGTTAAAGGTAAAGATGCCGGTCCCGATTGAGACCGTAATCCTCTAGGTAAAGCTGTCATTCAAAACACCTTACAAAGTTGCTGCGCCAGCGGTTTCACTTATACCTTTAACAAGATAAAATCTTGCATCATCATCTGTTCCTGCAGGTACTGTTAATGTTAAAGTACCAGACGAAACTGCTGTTGTCGGCTGTTCCTGAACCATAACAGAGTTATCTGTGGTATGTTTAAAACCAACTACACCAAGAAGACCATCTGCTTTAATTCCATATTTTGTAAGGTCAACTGTTAAAGTATCCGCTGCATCTGCTGTATTTATTGTCTTTATGACTATTTCGTTATAGACATCGCCTCTCTGAACGCCTACAATCTCATAATCTGTTCCTTCTGTTAGTGCTGCCATAATCATCGCCTCCTTAAGCAATATTGTCTATGAAACTGTTGAATTGTGTTGCGCGCATTATTAATGCTTCATAGATTTTCAGCATAAATTTATTGCTGTCGTTTATCTTTGCTAGGTCTTCGTATGTCATGTCTTGTAAAACCCTCATTTCAATAAAGTCAGTATCCAAGAAGAAGATTTGTTTAGAACCTGATGTGTTACTTAAAAATCTACTTGGAATTACCGGTATTGGACCTACCATTGTTTGTAACACTAATGTAGTTGGTATTCCAAAAGGTAGTGTGTTACCCGCAGCCATTTCAGCTGGTGTGAATCTAAATTGGTCTAACATGATTGCTCTTAAATCAGTTAAAACTGAACTTGAACAAACTGCTAGTTTAGGCATTCCACCATCATCGTATGCGGATTGTACTGAAGTTTCTACATCGCTGTATGAAAGTGCGGCACTATCTTTATCTAATTGATTGGTTGTACCTTGAAGTTTTACAATACCACTAAATTGTGTTGCATCTGTTGAAGCATCACCATTTAAGATTAGATTTTCTTCAAGTTCTTTCATAGACTTTGCTTTTTTAAGTACTTCAAATTGTTTTGCATTTGGTGCGCCTATTGGTGAAAAACTTGTTACAGCTCCACCGTTTGGTTGGAATCCTTCCATCATATATGATGGCATACCTGCTTGCATTGGACCTAATACACGACCAACGGAATATAGATATTTAATTCCGACTGAACTTCTATCTTCTGTATCATCTGCTTCCGGTAGCGCCGCATCAGAGTTTGCTGTATATGCTGCACCTTTTGCAGTAACAGTATTGTAATCTGCGGTAAGTCCTAGATTAGTTACTCTTGGTATCATTTCAACTAATGGTGTTTGTTTTCTTGAAGTATCAACTATTCTTGGGTCAACGTAAATTGGTACTAGTGCATATCCTGCTGTTCCTGCACCGCCTGCGGTTGGACCTAATGCTTTTACTTGGATTGATTTAATACCTGCATTCATTGTGTCTTTTAAATTTGTTCTGTAATCAAAATATTTTCCTTCTGTATCCGTTTGCCATCCATTCATGTAAGTGGTTCTATCTTTTAGAATACCGAATGATTGTTGATATGCGCTTGCACTATCAATTGCGCCAATATCTGCTGTTCCTGTTCCTTCCATAATTATTCATCCCCTCTAAATTAAGTCAAGTGGTCCTTTAATAACCCTTGCATCTTTTGTTTCTGTTTCTGCTTTTTTATCAGCTTTGTTTGCAGCACCAATAGATTTAAACTGTGGTGTGTCTAGTATTTCGTTTAATTTCTTGATTTCATCGTCTTTTGCTTTTAGTTGTGTTTCAAGAGTATCAAGTCGGCTTTTTACTTCAACAATTTCTGTTGATTCATCGGTTTTTTGATCCTTTACTTCTTGTGTTTCTGTTTTTTTATCTGTTTCTTTTCCTTTTACTTCTGCTGTTTCTGTTTTTGTATCATCTTTTGTGTCAGTCACGATATCACCTTTTTTTTTGCTTTTAAGACAACTATCTTTTTCTGGAGTATTATCAACGGTTCTTAAATTGTCTATTCTATCATTAATATAATCAATACGTCTATCAATATATGAATCTACACTTTGTATTGCTTTCTCTATCTCCGGGTGTGAATGTTCACCAATTGGATTTTCTTCTGTATGTGCGTGTGCGCCATCTTTATCGTATGATTTTGTTTCTCGTTTTTCTTGTTTCATGGTCTCACTCTCTCTATCTTTTAACCATGCTAATGACTTAGCCATAACTGCGGTCATGTTAGCGTGCGTATTTACCGGGTTACCAGTAAGTGCAACATTAAGAAGCCCAACCTCGTCAAGCATTCTTGCTTCTATTCCGTTTAAATTATTCATTCTACTCTTAACCGGAATATATGCAATAGAAAACGCATCATAATATCCATCTTCGACATTAGACCAAAGTTCTTTAAATGTCATTACAACATTGCTTTTCTCATCTAACTTCTTCCAAGTAGGATTTAATTGCCACTTTACTTTAAGCCCTTTATTATCCATAGTTCTTTTGATTGCTTTCCCAAGTGGTAATTTAGTTTTATTTAAATCGCCTTCAAGTTTATCTTTACCTCTGAAAGCTTCGTGTTCAAAATCAAGTTTAATTGTTCTACCATTGAATTGTTCCATCATGTTTAGCATACAATCTTTAGTAACAATGTCATTAACAAGATCTAAATCTTCCGTAGAAATATATCCTTCAACATAATATTCTTTGCCTTTTTTCCCATCAATGGCTTTAAATGATAACTTTCCAGAATTGAATGTATATATTTTATCATCTACCATAATACATATTTGCTGATGGGTTGGTATATATAGTTTGTTATGTTTTAACGAAAATTAAATATTGGAGTAAGGGATGGGATTTGAACCCACATATAGTTATCCCATGATAACCTGCTAACCTAGTTAAGCTACCACAACACCATGTTAACATATTGGTAACACAAATATATAAAGGTTTCTATTTCTTTTTTTTATAACGCCATTCGTGAAATTTTCCTTTATTTTCACAACAATATAAAGCACAATCATGTACTATCTTCATTTTAATTAATAATTTTTCAAAATACCCATAAAATATACATATTAAAATTATACTAAGCGTCATAAAACCGATATAAGTAAATATTGTTTCAAGTATCATTTAATCATCCTTAGGAATAAATATAAACTTAGATCTACAATTAACGTGGCTTGGCGGAGCTAGTCCAGTCCATCCGGTTTTAGAATCAACAAAGTCTGCGTTTATATCAACTATTTGACCGTCTAAGCGGTTACATATATCGGAGGTTCTATCATCTTTATGTGTTACCCATTGTTTTTTTCCTTTCTCACCGGCTTTTTGATATGCTTGTAATCTACCAAAGTTAGATGCGCGTGTGGTTTCTGTTCGTGCAATCATTTCTGAGCGATTCTTGCCGACATCGAATACTTTGGTTATTCGTGATTTTAGTTTGGTTACACCCTCGCCTTCCATATATCCGCGTTGTAGTTCTTGGCGTAATTTGTTTTCAATGTCATCTGTCATTCCTTTAATATTATCGAAAGTATAATCCTGCAAGTAATCTATGGCGTGTTCTTCCGGGAGATAATTTTTATTCATTTGTTCTTCGGCATCATCCCAGCCATCCATATAATTATTTCTTATTAATGCATCTGTGATTGTTTTAAGTGCTGCAATGTTGAAGAAATCTTTTATTTTTTCTATTATTGAATTTAAATCTTTTATCTCTGATAACTGTGATGTTTTTACTTCTGATTCGATTAATTTATTTATTTCTTTTTTATTTTGATTTAGAATGTAAACTATTGCTCGCTCTAGTATTTTTGAATTTGTTGGTGTCTCTCCCTCTCGCAAGACTAACGGACTGTTCATGTCAGATGCTTTAGATTCTTTTTTTTTTTGATTCTCTGGATTTTCTACTTTGGGTTCTTTACCCGGAATATTTGTATCTTGCGCATCACGTTCTCGTTTTGAAAAGTTATCTTCCGGTCCACCATTAATAAATGTATTATTTTCTGCTTGTTGCCATTCTCTTGGTGGTTTATCACCCCATTCAACATCTTCAAGACCTTCATCTTTACGAACTTCGTTTATTGTTCGGATACCGGTTTTTGTTTGTAATTCATATAATTCGTACTTTTGACGTTCTTCGTCTGTATCGAATCGTTTAAATACTAATTTATACTTGGGCTTGGTTAATATACTTCCGTTTTTAGTTTTAACTTTACCGACATAACCAAATTCGGATACTATATTTTGATTATATTTATTCTCTAATATTCTTAACATTGGATTAATTGCTTTCTTTCGAAATACTTTACTTTGAACTATTTGATTAGCTGAACCTTTGGAATCTTCGGTATATCCAAGTTCTGTTGCAGTTACGCCGAAACTAGCCCATACCATTTTAGTATACCAACGTTGTTTCTCGATAACTTCCATTTCTTGACTAGAAAAAGCTATGCGCGTGAATGTTGCGGTCGTGTTTAATATTGGTACTTTATGTATCATTTTTTTATAATTACCAAAATCGTCCTTTTTTTGTTGCATTTCGGTCCATTGTGTTTTAAATGCTTTTAATGCATCAGAATCCATATCTTCAAGACCGATAATTCCTTTTGGTACGTTATTATCGTTATAATAATCAAGGTCGCTCTCTAACATATAAATTAACATTTGTAAATTCTTAGCTAATATCTGAACAGCACTATAACCGTAATGATCGTCTGTTCTTTTATTCTGCTCCATCCATACAATCTCGCGTTTACCAAATGGTACTGGCATCGGACCTGCAATCCAGCCATATTGAAAGTATGCTGCTTGTTCTCTAACTGATGGAATGGTTATTTGTTTAAATGGATTAATAACTGTATGTTCAGAATCAATTATTTCTGTAGGTAGCATTATCTCTTGTCTGTTTGTATACATACCATGAAAGTCAGGATTTTTAGTAAATGTGCCTCCATCTCTCGCCACTACCTCGACTAAATCTTCGCGCCGATTAAATATTTTATTTAGAAGTCCGGTGTTAATCTCAAGCAAGTCACGAACCGGCATTTTAATAAATACTTCGTCGAAACTTTCATCATTTGTATTTGGATTTTTAAAGAATGTTCTTATATGTTCTATCTCGTTATCATCTGCTTGGTCTTCCATGCCATCAGTAGGCACGATATCCCATTCTATGCTGCAAATCTCGCCAATGATTGTAGTAATACACATATCAACGTATGGTGTGGTTGCTAAATATCTGATGAATGGAATATTAGATGCTCTTGGATAACCAAATGGAGGTTTATAAAGAAATTTAGGTATGTACGATTTATTAAGACCCTCACGAGTTTGTTCTTCCAATAAGCCGACCATAGCCACGCTTTTTTTGCCGAATATACGGTCTTTTAAACTAATCATTATGAATGTATGGTGTCCTTCTGCATGGCGAAGGACAATATTAATTAAATTACTGCGTTTAAACTATTTAAAGTTTGTTATGTTTTAACGAAAATTAACGATTAATGTTTATTCTATTCGTTGTCGGTTTTTTATTCGTCCACAAAATCATCTATAATCTTTGAAAAAACAATACTAAATTCTAATTCTATTTGTTTTGCTGTTTCGTCTGAAAGATTATATTGATTTCTACTACGAATAGACATAGAATAATCTAAAAATTTATTTTTAATTTTATTTGCTTCAATCTCATTCATTTTTATCTTCTCCGTTGTCGGTTTTTTTGTATCTTTTTTCTGTTTGAGGGTTTCCGCAAAAAAATAATTTGTTTTCAAATGTTCCGCAGTACCTATTCAGACTAACGCATTGAAACACACGAATTAACCCCGTTATGTTTCGGAACTTGCACCTGAATAGATATTTCACATAAATTACTTTTAATCTGCAACCAAGTTATCTATTATTTGTC
>WSZW01000001.1 GCA_013139905.1 archaeon | reverse complement strand
AATATACAAATCAGAAAATACACATCAACAGAACCAACCTACACAGTAGGCGCAGAACAATCACCAACATATACATCTATCATTTCAAAATCCGGCGCATACTCCTTAGGCGCAAACACCACCCACGCGTTTGCAACAATAAACAACAAGACAATATCTGCAACAATATCATCCGGCTGGAACTATATTGCATTAACTTACAACCAAACTGCAACCTCACAGCAAATGAAATTATACATTAACGGCACAGAACAAACAACTGCGGATTACACAACCGCAATTACAACAAATACAAATGACTTAATAATTGGAAATTCATTTACTGGCACAATTGACGAAGTAAGAATATACAATAAAACATTAACTAATGCTGAAATTACAGATACATATAATACTGCTACTTTAAGCACTACAACCACAAACCCAAGAGCATCGTTTAATGGCAATCCGACCGTAAATTATACAGGAACATTAACAAATGGAGCAACTGCAACAATCAATATTGATTCTGATAATTTTACTGTTGGAACAAATAACATTACAATTTATACAGATTCAAGCGTAGTGGATTATGCAATAAATATGAATGGATTATCAGCTCTAATCTCAAATACCGGGATGAATAACGTTACAGTAAAACAAGTTGTTGCGTTTAAAGCGGATGGTGCTATGTGTCTATTTGATTACAACGAAACAACATACGCAGTTGGTGATTTCTTCAGTGTGTCCGGATGTCCAATGTCTTGCGATGAATTTACGAACCTAAAAGCATACACCGATTGCACCGGTGTTTTTGGCGAATTTGCAGGAACTCCGAGTGGTTGTTAAATTATTTCGCAAGCCATTTCAAATCTTTAGTGTGTAACAATCGTTTCCCGTCATGAGCATAAAAATGCTTCAAAAAAACCCGCAACACATCATTTGCTTCATGCGTCTTTAACATATTTTCTAATTCCGCAATGTGATGACGTCCATGCGGTCGCTCGCAAAACCGAAGCATCGTTGTTAATTCGGAATCATTTAAATCGTTAAAATGTTTAGCAAATTTAGAATTCGGATGTTTCAATAAAATATCGCGCAATTTTATTACGTGCTCCAAAATATCATAATTCTGAATATTTTCATCCGTAATAATAGAAAGAATATCTTTTGCAAACGCATTTTCAACCATAATAATTCACTAAAACTAATTAGATTACCAGCATATAAATGTATTAACGCAATCATAACAAAAAAACAACGTTTTTTAAATGTTTCTGATTAAATTTGGTGTATGGAAGAAAACCGTAACAATCAACAAATGATAGATATTCCCTACATTACTGATGGATTCATAAAATCTACTGGTTCGTCAAACTCTGAAAAATATGGATCTCATGTCACTCATTCTATTTGTTTCAAAAAATCAAATGACACTAACGAACATAAAGAACATAGTTGGAACTATAGTTCTATAACTGGTCATAACGCATTTTTAGGTTTAATTCAAAATACAAAAAATTGTATTGTTGGAAATATTCAACCCCAAAAAATAGATTATGAAGCTCGCCTTGAAATGTTAAATAGACCTGAATGTGTTTTAGGGGTTTCATATGTATATGAAAAAGACCCTTTTGAAGTTACAGAATCATTTTATGTAAATCCTTTTATTCCAAATCAAGAAGTTTATGAATTATGTGTAGAACGTACAATTAATCCAAATACAAAATATGAATCTCAAAGAGCATTAAATGCAAAATTTATTATTTCTGAATATGATCATATGTATTTTTTAGACTCTATGGCTATAAATGACGTATTAGGTGGTATATCGGAAAAACATAATCTACTTCCCGAAAAAATACCTAATGGTCCAACTGTCAATTCACAATCTTTTACAAAAGACGCAATAAAATCAAGACTTTTATTTGAACTTCCTGAAAATTTTGCAAAAAAAATATAATAAAAACAATCCATTCCCACGTTATATTTATTAAATTTCTGTATAAAACACACCTATGAAACTAGCAGCATTAATTTCCGGCGGTAAAGATTCAATCTATGCAGCATACTTGATGAAACAACAAGGACATGAAATAACATATCTTCTAACTATGTATTCAAAAAGAAACGATAGTTACATGTTCCACCATCCAAACATAGAACTTACCGAATCAATTGCAAAATCAATGGCAATTCCACTAGTTAAAGGCATTACAAAAGGCGAAAAAGAAAAAGAATTATATGATTTAGAAGAACTAATACTTAAAGTAAAAAACAGAGTGGATGGCATTATAACGGGTGCCATCGACAGCCAATATCAAAAAGAAAGAATAGACGCAATCTGTCATAAACACGGTCTAGAAAGCATAGCACCCCTATGGCACAAAGACCCAAAATCATATTTAAAAGAATTATTAGAAAACAAATTTACAACAATAATAACAGCCGTTGCCGCAGACGGCCTTGATGCGTCTTGGTTAGGCCGAAACATAGATAAAAAAGCAATAGAAGATTTAGAAAAAATAAACAAAAATGTCGACATTCACATGGCCGGCGAAGGCGGAGAATACGAATCCTTAGTTCTTGATTGCCCACTTTATCAAAAACGAATATTTGTCACTGGCGCAGAAAATCTCTGGAAAAAAGATTCTGGCATATACAAAATTGACGGTGTGAAGCTCGTTGATAAGTGATTTTGTTTAATTATTTTATATAAAAGAAAACCGAATTTATAATGGGAAATAATATGATAATTAATAAGAAAAAACTAGTTTTGATTATTTTGCTTTTAATAGCAATATTAATGTTGTATACAATTCAAACAAAAGAAAAAACAAATGTTTCTATTGCTAAAAATATTATGTCTGATTTAGATAATTCTTTTAGAGTTAATAAAAATAATAAATTTTTATGGGATGAGCAAAAAATATCTGAAGTCAAAATTCGAGAAATACTTAATTCTTATAATCAAAAATACACAAAAAAAATGGATAATCGTATAATCTACTATGATATAAAATTAAACATCTGGCGATGTGATGGTAATTGGACTAAACTTGATTTTCGTGGTAATTTGGATAGTTATACTTGTATCGGTAATAGTTCAACAATAATTTCAATTAACGATCACAATACGAGTATTGATAAATATGTCGTTGCAACTTTGCCCTGGGGCATTAATATACAATCAAAAAATAGAACTTTGCATGGTTCAATTACCCTACAAGTACAGCGAGTTATAGAATCTATGAATGGGACTGTTATTCTTATTTATTGATAAAATCTATTTTTTGATAAGAAAAAGTATATTTATATCTGGATTTTTTATAGCATTGAGGGTTTTAAAGTTACAGCAAATAAAAAATTAACAGAAATCTTGATGAAAATCCTTGACCGCAAGTTGTGTAATCGTATATTTTTGTTTAAAATCAATTAAAAATTACGGCTCCGTTTTACAAGAAAAGTTGTTTTTTCAATATTAATTTGCGAAATAACAAATTTTTGTCTCTAAATTTGCTAAAAACGCCGAATTAGTCCTTAAAAGAGGTAACAAAAATACGAAACATATTAAAAACTAAACACACAATTCAAATTATATTTTTATCTACAACTCGCCGAAAACAGCGAACTTCCTTGCAAATCTTAGATTCGTGAGGTCTCGAAAATTAAAGATTTTCGCAGAAAGTTCGTAGATAAAAGCGATTGGAGAGCTTGAAACTAAAATCAACCAAACCAAGGTTTCATGATTTTAAGGGGGTCTTTAATTGGAGACAATTAATATACACAACGTCGTAGCTTCGTGTCATGCAGGAACACAAATACCGCTAAACAGGCTTGCAATGGAGTTAGAAAAAACAGAATACGAGCCGGAACAATTTCCAGGATTAGTTTTAAGACTTGATGATCCAAAATCCGCAGCATTAATATTTAACACTGGCAAAATCGTTCTTACCGGGACAAAATCTCCTGCAGAATCAGAAAGAGGCGTAGAGAATCTTGTAAAGTTAATAAAATCATTAGGTATAGACATAGTCGCCGTAAAAGACCTGAAAATAAATAATATTGTAGCATCCGCAAACATGGGCGCAGAACTTAACTTAAATAAAATTGCATTTGAGTTAGAAAACACAGAATATGAACCCGCACAATTTCCCGGATTAGTATATCGTCTCGACGGTCCAAAAACCGTATTTCTTCTTTTTAGTACGGGTAAAGTCATATGCACCGGCGGGAAATCCGAAGCAGAAGTACAGGAATCCGTTGCAAAATTAAGAGTGAATTTAAAAAACATAAGCGCAATTTGATTATATTTTTACTAGTTCAATACGACAGAATAATTTTAAAACTTATATATACTAATAGAATCTATTATTTTTACTATGAAAAAAGCCGTATCTCCGTTAATCGCCGTAATTTTATTAATTGTATTTAC
>WSZW01000188.1 GCA_013139905.1 archaeon | reverse complement strand
CGCCGGAACTTACCCCCGTAAAAGTAATCATCGGTGTGCCGGAAACAGAAGTTAAATCAAAATAATTAACATCACTGGACGAAACAGACGTATTTGAAGTTACTTGAACATTTCTAAGCGCAACATTGGATATCTCAACATTAGAATTAGCACAGTATGTAATTCCTTTGGTTCCCGTTGATGATTCTGTCACAGCCTCAGTCGTTGTTTTTGTGTAATCAGTCACCCAACCTAGTATGACCGTACTAATAGAAACCGTAAAAACAAGAACCAATATAACCGAAATTAACGGCGATACGCCCTTTCTAAACAACATAAACAAAATAAGGTTAAAATCATATATATAGTTTTCATATCAACAACCAAAAAAATAACAAGTTAACAAAAAAAACCAAACTAAAAAAAAGAAACAGGCGGGAATTACTCCCGCCACAAATACAATTTAAATATTAAATTGTTGTATTAGTTGTTGTTGTATTACTTTCAGTTTCATTAAAGTCATCCGTTAATTCAACTTCATCAATTTCATCTGTACTTACATCATCCACATCGTCGTCAATCTCAGAACCAGCGTTCAAATTACCGCCATTGTCTTTAACGATTTTTAAAATTTCTACAAGTACTTTATGTGCTTCTTGAAGTTCCTCTTGTGCTTCTTTTATATACACATTTGATTCTTTAATTATCTGACCCTGATTAACCGCATCACTAGCATCTATAAAAAGAGATTTTGCCAATGCATACTGTTCTCTTGCAGCCGCTATTTTATCAGTAAATTCAACGATTTTTTCATCGATATCACTTACAGATATATTTTGTACTTCCATATCGGCCAATATTGCTTCAAGTCGCAATTCAAGGTGTTCTGAACGTTCAACAATTAAGCCAACTCTTGCAACTTTAACACGTTCAGCATTATAAGTTACTTGATTTTTAACACCATCAAGAAGACTTTTAAGTTCTTCTGCAGCACTTTTAAGCTCTTCTTTTGTTTGTGCAGCTTCAATTTTTACCATTATACCTTCAAGTTCTTGTATTTTAGATTCAATTTTAGCCGATATATTTGCTACAGTTTCAGAATCAAGATCCTCAGAAGAATCTATTTTGGATTGCATTTTTTCTAGAACACCAATCGCACTTGTAGCAGCATTCAATAAATAATCTTTTGCATGTTCTTGTACTTCAACTCGTAATGCAACACATTCTTCAGTTTCGCTACCCTCGCACAATTTAAGCTCTGCATTTAATTTAACAAGTTGATTTTTATTCTCAAGATATTTTTCTTTTGCAGCAACATACTTATCGCCGGCAAGTTTGTATTTTTGCTCAAATTTAACAACCGTCTCTTTTGAAACAACACGCCTCTTAAAATCATTTTCTTTTAATTCTTGTTTTTCTTTTACTTTCTCCAAAATTTGTGTTTTTATTTTTTGAATATCATCACTATCAAGCTCTTTAATTTCATCTTTTGTAAGCATACTTAATCCTTTAAGCTCATTTTCCCCCAAAGATTTAAGCTTTTGAAGTTGATCTTGACCAACATCCACAAGTCTTCTCACCTGCCAATTAGTTAAATTTTCAATTTTTTGACTAGTTGCAGAATTTAAAACACCTAATTTTTCTCTTCGCTCTTCCATTACAAAAGTACCATCACTTTGATTTTTAAGCCCAATTTTATTTTGAGTTTTTATTCCTGCACGAACCTCTGCATTTGTTGAAGTTCTAACAGCAAAATTATTTTCAATTAATGAATTACATACATTTCTTATTCTCACGTCATCTGCCTGTGGAAATTTTTCTTTCGCACGATTAAAACAAACAGCAACATCTTTTGAATCCTTAATCAAAGATTTAATTATTTCTTTCTGACGAACAGTAAGCCCAACATTAACACCCGTATTTTGCGGCGTAGTTTGCATTGGAGTAGTAACAGTTGTTTGTAGATTATCATCTACAGCCACACCAGACACATCAGAACTAACACCCACATCCGCATCCATTGCAAATGCCATAGGCAAAACGCTTAATATATATAATGCAATTATGAATAATGCACTTGATTTATTTTTCATATAAACTCTCCTCCGTATTTACATAAATTATAGTATTATTGATTTCAAATTATTCAAAAATTCTAAATTCAATAGAATTCAACATTATGAATAATCCCTAAATTTAATTCCACGCAGTTACTTTATAAAGACAGTTTAACAAAAACCAAAAAATTCACAAATTTAAAGCTTTATGAATGCGTCTTTTCTAAATTAAAACTTTATCAACGCTTATTTTTAAAAACAAAATATATTTAAATTAAATACCCATAAATATTCAACATGAAATTAACATATCAAATATTCACCATGTGCATATTCCTATTATTCCTGCCAATAACCAATGCAGCAACAATACAAGGAACAATATATGACTGGACAACCCTTGATACCGTTCCAAATACGATACTCACAATAAACTCTAACCCGCCACAAACATTAGTCTCAAAAGACGGCACCTATTCTTTTGAACTATCAAAAGGAAAATACATCATTTCTGCAATACACTACACAAATAACCAACCGGATGCCGCCATAAACGAAACCATTACAATCACGGATGACGGAATATTTACAATGGACTTAATTTTATTCCCTGAAAGCAATTTTGACGAAGACATAAAAGACATAATAAATGATACAGATTTTGATATAATATACCCATATAACGACAAAACAAATATCAATATATACATCTACGCAACAATAATTGCAATCCTAATATTAATTTACACATATAGAAAAACACTAAGAGGTGCAATTAAATCACGCCACGCTACAAAAAAAATCATAATTGAAACAACAAAAAATAAAGAACTTCCAAATGAACTAAAACAAATAATTTCAATTTTAAAAAAAAATAGCGGACGCATGACTCAAAAACAAATAAGAAAAGAATTCCCATTCTCCGAAGCCAAAGTAAGTCTTATGATAACCGAATTAGAAGAATTAGGCATCATTAAACGAATAAAAACCGGTCGAACCAACGTCATCATATTCTGCAAATAAACAAAACAACAAATGGACTTAATACTCCAAGCAAGTCCAAAAAGTTAATTCTCCACCATACATATTGACCTCGAAGTTTACTTCGAGTGTCAAGAACTTTAAACCTGAAAGGTTTGAAGTGAAGAGAATCTTTGATTATCGAGAACATCGCTCGAACGGATGTTTCCGTTTGTTTTGATCAAACTTTTTAGTGCAGAACCAATAAACCAATGGGCTTGATACAACAAGCACGTTCAAAAAATTTGTTGGCGAACTCGGAGG
>WSZW01000169.1 GCA_013139905.1 archaeon | reverse complement strand
GATACTGGATAATGATGATCTCTGATGACACACTGCCCATCAGTGGAACTGTGCCAGAATCAACTGATATTAATTTAAAGACCGGCTGGAACTTGATAGGCTACAATTCTCTTGATAATCAGCCAATCGCAGAGTCTCTCTCTTCAATCAGTGGTAATTATACAATCGTTTGGACATATGATGCAAGCGATACAGCTGATCATTGGAAGAAGTACGATCCAAATGCACCTTTTGGAAACGATCTGAAAATTATGGAACCAGGGAAAGGATATTGGATCATGATGAGTGCGAATGATTATTTGAGGTATAGTTTTTCTCCAAAATATGAAGTCATATGATAATAAATTGAAAATCAAAAGGATTAAATATTTATTTAACAAAATCAAGTTAATACTAAAAGTGGGAATAATGGGATTTATAATGATATTTGGGAAGATTGCCGGCAGGACGGCGGCATTTATGCTAGTTATGCCTGCGGCGAATGGGGACGGTGTCGACTATTATGATTTCGAATGAGCGGGGAATGATTTCATATTATCATTCTAAATGCAGAGGTCGTGCCCTCATATTTGTTGTGATAATAACTATATTGGGATTATTGTTGATTGCAGAGGCTGGAGCAGCGACGATAATTGTGCCTGATAATTATCCAACAATCCAGCAGGCTGCCGAATCGCAACTCTGCGGGCGATTGCAATCGAGGTATAGTGTATGAGGGTGCAGGAGTATGCGGATATAGTGAATATACATGAGAAAAGTAAGGTTCTGATGGATACAAATCGCATGGGTGCCTGCGCACTGTGTAGTGTAGATATCGCCATTGTGGATGGTAATAGCATCGGTGGTCATGTGATGGAGACATCAGCATGATCTACCGCAGAATATTGATATTGATGTTCATCGCCGCCGCCGTATGTGTGATGGGTGTGGGAATTGGGGCGGCGTGCGAGAGGATGGATTTGATGGAGGGCAAATCTGGAGCTGTCAAGGTATTGGGACGGCAGAGCAACAGGAGTGTGTATTGTAGCAGTAATTATGGTGGTGCAAAGTTATGGTGAAAAAGATAGTCGAGTCTAAAGCTTATAGAGGGCGTGTCCTCAGGGTCGCGATTGGAATGATAGTGCTGGTATTAGTGATGACAGGAGGGGCGGAAGCTACCATAATCATTAAAGATAATGCAACAGGCGGTGACTGTACTTCAATTGGAACCTGGAGTGCTGCGACAAAGACCTGCAGTATGACAACTGATATAACCCCTCAAATCTATCAAAATCAGATTGAGATAGTCAGCGATGGCGTGACCTTAGACGGCAATGGGCACACAATAACAGGCCATGACAACTATGTAGGCAACGGAGTTTACCTTTCTGGAAGAAGCGGTGTTACGATAAAGAATCTGAACATAAATAATTTCGGCCATACTCATGGGATTTCCATTTCCAATTCTAACAATAATTATCTCACAGGCATCAATGCCTCGAATAGCTGGTTCGGCATATATCTATCCAATTCCAATAACAACACGTTGATTGGCAACAATATCAACTCGAACAACTACTACGGCATCTCTCTGGACGGTTCAAACAACACGCTGAGCAACAACAATGCCTCGAACAACAAATATGGCATATATCTGGTCGGTTCCAGCAACATGCTGAGCAACAACAATGCCTCGAACAACGATTATGGCATATATCTGGTCGGTTCCAGTAACACGCTGAGCAACAACAATGCCTCGAACAACTACCATGGCATCTGTATAGGTGGTTCCAGTAACACGCTGAGCAACAACAATGCCTCGAACAACTACCATGGCATCTCTCTGGAACTACATGGTTCCAGTAACACGCTGATTGGCAATAATGTCAACTCGAACACCGGCAATGGCATCTTTCTGGAAAGTTCCAGCAGCAACACGCTGATTGGCAACAATGCCTCTAACAACACCTACGGTATCTATCTATACGGTTCCAGCAGCAACACGCTGAGTAGTAACAATGCCAACTCGAACCGCGACAATGGTATCTTTCTGGAATGTTCCAGCAGCAACACGCTGATCGGCAACAATGCCTCTAACAACACCTACGGTATCTATCTATGCGGTTCCAGCAGCAACACGCTGAGTAGCAACAATGCCAACTCGAACCGCGACAATGGCATCTATCTATCCACCTGGTCATACTTTGGATATTCTATGACCTCTATAAACAACACGTTGATCGGCAATAATGCCAGCTCGAACAATGGCAATGGCATCTCTCTGGACGATTCTAGTAGCAATATGCTGACCGGAAACAATGCCAACTCGAACAATGGCAATGGCATCTCTCTGGACTATTCTAGTAGCAATATGCTGACCGGAAACAATGCCAACTCGAATACCGACTACGGCATCTATATACACTCTTCCAGCAGCAATACGCTGAACGGTAGCAATGTCTCTAACAACTATTACGGCATCTCTCTGGAATCTTCCAGCAACAACACTGTTTATGACAACTTTTTCAACAATACTA
>WSZW01000048.1 GCA_013139905.1 archaeon | reverse complement strand
ACGATTAGTTAAATCAAGTTTTCGTAATTTTTTACCTTTCTCAACGTTTGTGTAAAATGTTTCACCAACATGTAATTCTGGATGTTGACTTTGATTAAAGGTTTGTGTATTATCACAATATTCTCGCATTATTTATCACCCATGTAACTGATAATATCGTTCTATCGCGTTAAAACTAAGTTCCTTTTTACACTGTGGACATTTTAAATCAAGCCCTGGTGTCAGTGTTAACCACCTTTTAATTTCTTCATCTATTTTTAATTGTTTTAAAGGGTTTGGCGGTATTAAACTACAAAATGAATTTAATATGGTAAATTCAAGCGGTTTATTACAATAATATAAAAATTGTTCATTACCATTTAAACATGTTAAAATCATTTGATTATATTCAAAATTATAATCAATATTTAATATTGTAGAACAGCATAATTTCTTTCCTATAATATCAAATTTTTCTTGCACACTAGTCATATTACTTACCATCCCATATTTGTAATTTATGTTCTAATATAATACATGCCATTTTAGGTATTATACGTTTTGCATTATCAGATTCTGTATTTACACCGCCAGCACGTTTCCATCCAGATTCAGCATAATGTAAACTATCTGCTACCATTTGTGCATAATCGATCATGATTTCTCATTTTAAATGTAAATAATATTATATATGAACGCCATAATTGGATTAGTATAAGTTTTCCACCATGCTACAACGCATCGTGTTTTAAGATCTTTTAAATATTCATATTCTTCATTTGCCAATATGTAACACTCTGGACATTCGCAAGATTTACGAACTCTCGTAATCATATAATTTGGATGAAATTGTGTATGATGATCTACCCACGCTTCATATGGAGATTTTTCACAAAAACGTCCACCAGTATCTAAGTAAATAATACATTGTTCACATCGCCTATTTGTATTATCGATCTGGCATAATGAACAATCGTTTCGTCCATTATCAATTCCATTTTGATTGCAAATTTGGTCCCATTTTTCAATAGAACCATCAAGCGCCTGCATTTGTTCTTTTGAAATTTTATACATAAGTTCTTTACCTTATACTTCTGCCAATTCAATGATATTCTGATATGAACTTATAATTGGTATTCGCCATCCAACCATTTTAACATCATACGTTTTACCAGTATCAATTTTAGCATATCTGCCGGAAGCGTCAAATTTCAGGAATAGGGCACTATCGCCTATTTCATACACATTTCCGTCCATATCAGATACTAAATATTTATCCTGTCCGGCTTTGTATTTTGTCCATTTATCATCAACTGTAATAGTTGTTTCTTCTGCACTATTTAAGTTTGCAGCAACCGTACATGCTAATATAAGCACAACGACAATTGCAATTATTATTTCAAGTTTATCGATCATGTATTTCCTCCACTATGTAAATTATTTTGATGTAAATGCCGGACAAGATGCCGATTGGCCATTCATTCCACTTACAGTACCATATCCAAATGGTTGTGATGGTATAAGATCCAATTGTTCAATTCTATATTTATTTTTCAAAGTAATCATTGCATTTAAAATTGCAATATTATCTTCTTGAGTTTCGGCTGAGAACCAAAATGTCTTACCAGGCTCCAATTTTGACGCTTCTGTACAACAGAATTTTATATTGCCGAGCGCCGAAATTTGCTTTCTTGGAATACTCCATTCATGTTTTGGTATTCTATTCATCGTTTCTAAGCTAAAAAATGCATGTGCGCAATAATTATCACTATCTCGCAGCTTTTGCATTTCTTCCATTGGTATTGTTTTTATCATTTATACACCTTACCATCTTTTATTAGTTTCAGTAATTCGATGCCATATAGGAATTCCAAAAGCATCAACAGGACATGTTTGACCTATTTTTTCAAAATGTAGTATAGTGTGATTACAAGTATTACATTGTCTATCATTAATTGTACTTGTACATTTGGAAACTTCAATTAATTCAAGCATGTCTCCACGTTTATTCATATACTTTGTTCCAATTTGTGGTGGTTTACTCATAATATTCTTTACCTTATATTTTATTACCATGCAGAAACAGTATTCGCAATTCTACAAATATGATTTAACTCATCTGAAGTGAATCTAGTTCCCTCTTGAATTTCAATTGGACATGAAGCGCCCGGCTCTATTACAATTACTCGGTCGTTTGGTAGGAATACAGATATTTCAAGTTTTATTTTTGGATTTGTCATGGTAACTGTTCCTCAATAGTTTTTAAAATGCTGGCAATAACTTTATCATGTTGTTGTGCTTTAAGTTTAGATATTAATTCGTCAGTCGTCTTTATATTAACTGATATAGTTACATTACCTGAAATATCTAAACAATGTGTATGAATATATGCCATCAAATTGTCATTGATTGAAGCTCCAGTTACAATTTGATTATCCCAAATTCTAATTACCCAGCCACGATGTTTTATCTCAATAGTATGTGTATCAGTGGCTACAATTTCATAAGATTGACTTGGTAGTGCTGCCCATGCTATAATATCAATAAGATCTTGTGTATTTTCGATAGTATATTTTAACAGATTAGATGCATAATTATTCAACATGTGCATTATATCTTGAATATATCGAAGCTCGTATTTTGATAATACAATAGAATATATAGGTTGAATTTCATCACAGTTATCATATATTATAGTTTCAATAATGCTCGGCGTTATATATTTAGGCAAATTTTCTACTACAATTTTATCAGGCGTTATATGAAAACTTGTTCCGACTTTATCAATTATTTTTATCTCATCAAATGTCATTGCTACAATTTTAAATTGAGAGTAAAATGTCGCTGCGTTGACAAGCTTAAAAATAATACTACTATCTTTAATATTAAAAGTGCGTTTCATGATTTCTCCAATTTTTTAATACGATGCTGATATTCTCTAATTTGATCGTAAAATAATCTTATGATATCTATAACATTATCTGGATGTGGCTGCATTAGAATTAATTGATCTTCTTCATACCACGCAACTTCATTTCCAGTATCAGTAAATATCAATTGATATTGTGGACTGTAAATACTTTCAGAAATAAATGGATTCATATCCACATCAGAATGTAAAATGATTGCGTTAGCGCCAGCTCTAAAATGAGACATAGTCGGTCCCAAATCATCAACGATTCGTACAAAGTCTCCACGTTTAAATCTTGGTTTCATAATTATTCTTCCGATCTATGTTCAATCCAACATTTATTAACTACCATATCTTTACTACCTTCTCCAAATTCAATTATACATACATCATCATCAATTGATTTGATATTACCATTAAATCCAGCAAAAATTCCAAATGAAGCTGTATAAATTTCCGTATTCTGCACAGGATCTCCAATTTCAAATGGTTTTAAGTTACGATTGCGAATTTCAATTAATCGTTCAGTTGCAAGTTTTATAGTTTGCACGAATGCATCAACAGTTTCTGTCGTTGCATCTTCATAAAAACTGATAAAATGTGTATCACCACCATTACAACATAAATAATGTGTGCGTCCATCTTTGCCTCGTGAATCACCTAAAACTCCTTTGTATATCGATATTCCATGTTCAGTATAATCGCGCGGCAAGTGAGTTTTAAATGGAACTTCTGCAACTCTTAATTTGTGCATATCATTACCCAAATTTTCCCACATTAAAATCATTTCCGACGACCCACAGGATTTATTTGTGATATTACAATCTGCTATATTATCAACTGGTTCACATTTAGATTTCAAATCTATTAAATATTGTAAATTCTTTTCGGCCAGAATTACACATTGTGGACACATTGCTACTATAATTTTATGATTTGTCGCATGTTCTTTGCATTGATGGTCATAAAATTCCATATATGGCGTTGCACTACATTCCTTACCGCCCGTATCGAAATCTATTACACATCTAGGATTAGAAGCTATGCAATTGACTGAACAAAGACCAACTTTACACATTGGGTCATCATCATTAACTTTTTCGCCATTTGCAATTTTTCCCCAATTTAAAATTGATTGAGTCAATGCTTCATATTGGTTTCTTGGTATTTTGTACATATATTTACCTGCTTACAATAATTCGAATTCAGATCTTATAGACCCAATTGGTACGTGTAAAATAGATTTAGTTATGCATGTCTTATGATATTTAATATCTTCAAAGTCGGTATTCCAGAATTGATTGCCATACGATTCAAATGTTTGTATTAAATGTGGCGCGTCGTCTGATTCAATAATCGTGGTGGCAAATGCATCCGTAGTAGTTAATATTTTACCATCCACAGTATCTATGTAAAATATATATTGAAGTTCTGAATTTCCAGATACATAACCTGTTCCAAGTATAAACCAACCCGTAAATGATTCGGTACTATCTAATTTTAACGAATAAATATTGGTGGATACATCTTCAGTTATAATAATAGTATTCATTGTTGCGATTGCAAATACTATGTATATTAGCGTTATAATTACTAATATTGAAAAAATTAACTCAAGTTTATTGTATTTAGCCATAATTTCCTCAAAATTTATACGTTACCAATACATACTTGACATTCTGGCTTTGTTCTTTTGTGCAATGTTAATTCGCAACAGTCAAGTATATCAAGTTTTGGGCAATTATCAGCTAGTGTTTGCAAATCTCGATCCTCGGCATTGTCATGAAAAAGCACAGTGGATAGACGATTAAGTCGATTTGATAATTGCCGAGTTGATGCATCAACATCGTCTTCAACCGTTTTATGTTTCTGACAAAATTTGTAAGATTTTTCTTTACCCGCTTGATATTTTTTTAAATCAAATTTACCTGACATTGTATCGCCGCCACCACTATGTTATTCCAAGCATATGTAACCATCGCTTATTTAAAATGGAAATTTCAATTAGTATTCTCATACTTTACCTCGAACTTTTGCTGCGTATCACCCATTGTTAACATTACAATTTCCTCAAAATTTTGTACATATTTGTCATGTCGTTACATCATACTTTTTGCAAGTTAATCGTACACAATTTACAATATAAT
>WSZW01000137.1 GCA_013139905.1 archaeon | reverse complement strand
CAGACGCTAAATCTGGAGATTAATATACACAGAAGATAATAAAGTCGTATTTAAAAAAGACATAATTTATTCTGCAAACATATCAATTTTAATGAGACATTAAATTTTAGAAATTGTGATTTATGTAAATACGGTATTTGATTCTTAATTAATTAGATAAGTAGGTTATTATTTTGTAAAGGTAGGTTATTCAAACCAAAATGTTTAACTTATTTATTATTCTTCAACAGGTTCCGAAACGCATTTGCCATCAGTACATGTATTCGATACGCATTGCGCATTTTCAGTACACGCCTTGCCATCTTCCAAATCACAATTATCGTTCGTTATGGCACTCAATATATCCATATTAATGCCGTACTGATCACATGCCTGTTGAGTATAAGATATATCTATTCGATATTGTTTATTTGACTGGAGCGTTGATGAACCAACTTTTGAAGACCATTTAACTTTTGGAGCCACTGATGTTTTAAATATACCTTCTGTTCCTACAAACTCATTTCTAAAATAATTTGTTATCTCTTCGGCTGTGATTTTTACATCAGAACAGGTGTCGTCTTTGATGTTTAGATTGACAGAACCGCATTTAAGCGTTACTGCTTTGGCTCCATCCCATTCATTGAAACATGCAGTCATAAGATCTACAAGTATCTTTTTTGATTCAACAACATCAGAAATATCACAAATATTATTGAGATTTTTATTATCACACTCACTATATAATACATCACCCAAAATATCAATTATCTTACTTCCAGTAATATCCCCGTCAGTAGTTGTCGTTTCTTTATATTCTGTTTTGTCAGCATCACTTAATTCTTTACAAGTAGAATAACCAGGAACATTGTTTTTAACGGTTATTGTTGTTCTTTTCGGATATGTGAATGTATAATTAACATTTGTTTTTATGAAATGTGTTTTTATCTGCTCGATATTCTTTATTTCATCAGATTTATAATTAAATGTGCAACTAAACGAAGATGTTTCTTTTGCCTCGACACATAGCTTTTTTTTAAGATCATTTTTATTTACTAAATCTAATTTGTATCTGCCTGGAATATCGTTATTATCAGAATCTTTAACGGCGATAAAATCACAATCTTTTGCAATATCATCATTAGTTTTAGATATTTCAAGATCTTTGGGGAGTATGAAATTTATGTTGTTTACAAAGGCTTGACCTTCACGTTCGTTTACAAGACTGAAATATATTTTGAATTCTTTTGGATTCCCGTCATTGTCTGACACAGGAATTGGCTGCGGGTATTGTGTTTTTACGGTTACTTTAAATGGTCCGGCTGACGAAGTTGATAATTCGTCTTTCCATTGTATTTTATTGTCATTTAAAAGTTCATTATAATATTGTTTTGTTATAAATTCTATGTTTGTGGTTGCAAGTGCTTCATAAGTATATTCTACATATGCGGTAGTCTCAAATGTTCCGCCGCAATTAGGTGCTGTTACATCGAAACTTTCAAGGCG
This sequence comes from archaeon, assembly GCA_013139905.1. Classification (GTDB taxonomy): domain Archaea; phylum EX4484-52; class EX4484-52; order EX4484-52; family B79-G9; genus GLR112. Next base: position 1,489 of record WSZW01000137.1, on the reverse strand, counting down.
CATTGCCCCCGGATAAACATCATCGATGGGCATGTAATATACTTTAAGAGCTTCTTTATCTCCATCGCCATCAATATCTACAGATATATGGGCATTATTTTTTTCTGCTCGCTCGCCCACTTGCGTTCCAACATAAACGCCGGTGGCTTTATTTTCGCCAGTATTTTTCAATTCAAAAAGCAGTGTGTATTCGTCTTGTGGCATAACAATTGATGGCTGGGTGTATATTTTTGTTATCTCCAACGCGGATGTTCCACCTTCTTGTTTTCCTTTATCATTATTTTTATTTTCCTGCCATGCTACAGGGTCTGTAAGCATTAACCAAATGTCTGCAAGACCTGCAGTCGCACCGGCAAACGCACCGTCTGTTTTATCACCAATGCCTAGCTGAGCTTGGACGTTTTGGGTTTTGTCGCTTATGATTGGCGTCCATGCGTAAAATATTGGAGCCAGTAATATAATAATAACCAATAAAATATATAATCTAAAAACATCCGCATAATCTTTTAATTGATATGCCAATATAATAAAATAACTTATTGTGGATATTAAAACAAATGGTATTCCATAAGTTACTACATTTATAACGCCAACAAGCATAAATACCATTATGACAAGTAAAAACAAAACAAAAATTATTATTATTGTTTTCCAATTCTTTTTCAAATATGCAGGCAAATGAACATTAATATTTTTTGCTTGTGCCAAAATACTATTTTTATTTTTAAACAAAATAATAATTATGATAATTGCAGAGAAAATAATACTCGCCATAACCCCTGCAGATCCTTTTAAACCAAATAAAAGAAGCACAAACCAGAGAATTAAGTTAATTACTGCAACACTTAACGCATATAATAAAATCATAATAAATCACAAAACCATTTGAATAATAACATTTATTTCGCCAAAATTCCTTTTTTCTTTAATTTAATTTTATCAAAAAGACCCTGACCATAATCCCACAGACCAAGTATACTGATAAATCCTGCAACAACTAAAAAATATTCACCTGAAAAACCATAGGTATTATTTGCAGTATATAAATATAATGGAATCATACCAATAACACCTAAAAGAGCATAGATTAAATGTTTCCATTTTGATTCTGCTTGTTCTTCTTCGGATAGTATTTCTTCTTCGGGAGTTTCAATATAACCTGCATGCGCTTGGGCTTCTGCAGCTCGCTTATCAGCCATATCCTTATAATCAACAGCATATTCTAACTCTTCATTATGTTCTCTAATTTTACGTTCAAATTCTTCTTGAGTCTGTTCTTGATTATTATGTTCTTGCTCTTTGAAATGTTTGTTATTCATATATCTATTCGCTTGATTACGTCGAAATTGGTCGTTTGAAAAATCGTTCATTTGTTGGCGATTTTCTTGTTCGCGCTTATTTATTCGCTCAAATGTACTCCAACCATCCCAAGGAGATTTTTCAACTTGTCTTCTAGTTAAACTATTCTTGGCTTTTTTCCCTAACATAG
>WSZW01000094.1 GCA_013139905.1 archaeon | reverse complement strand
CGGGCCACCCAATGCTTCTTGTTCATCTTTAATTTGTTCTAATACATCCATATTTTATCCCCCTTAAAAATAAGAATATTATAATTCCATAATTCTAATATAACTATATAAGAACATATCGACATATAAATTTTTCGTTTTTACTATCCAATATAATTCCACAACGAACTAAACTATATAAATAACCAAACAAATAAGTAATACAAAGTATTACGATATATTATTTTGGTGCCATTATGTCTCAAAAACTTAGAATTTCACTCACATTAAACGAAGATATAGTAAATAAAATAGATAACCTAACAGATGGTCAAGAAATGAAAAATCGCTCAGATACCATCGAAAAAATTCTTATCAAACATTTTGAAAAACAAAAATTAAAACAAGCAATAATTCTTTGCGGCGGTAAAGGCAATAACAACACAAAAAAAGACATACCAGAATCAATGACCTTAGTGCAAAACATACCCATTTTAGAACACCTAATATTACATCTAAAAAAAGAAGGAATTGAAGAAATAATTCTTGCCGTAGGATACAAACACGAAACAATAATCAATTATTTTGGAAATGGGCAAAAATTTAGAATCAATATAAATTACATGATTGAAAATAAACCACAAGGAACCGCTGGCGCAATTCTACAGGCAAAAGACATGATAACTAAAACATTCCTCATTCTAAACGGAGACGTCATATCAAAAATACCGATTGATGATATGCTAAAAATGCACAGACAAACAAAAACACAAGCCACAATGGCACTTACAACCGCAGAAAACCCGCAAGACTACGGAGTTGCACAATTAAGAGGAAATAAAATAATTGGTTTTGTCGAAAAACCAGAAAAAACACAAGCCATGACAAAACTCATAAACGCAGGAACATACATCGCAGAACCATCCATTTTTGAACTTATCACAGATATGAAAAACAACAATCCCGGAAAAAAACTAATGCTCGAAAACATGTTCGACATCATAAGCAAACAAGGACTTCTAACCGGTTATGTATACGATGGCAATTGGTTCGATATAAACAATAAAGACAATTTAAAAAATGAAATTAAAACAAATATTCAAACTAAAGAGTTGTAATTAATATGACCGTTCTAACAATAGATAATATAGATTTAAAAAATAAAACAGTACTCGCACGTCTTGATTTAAATTCACCGCTAGGAAAAATGGGCGAACTTTTAGACACACTAAGAATTGAAGAAAACGCAAAAACCGTAAAAGAATTATCCAATAAAGGAGCCAAAGTAGTAATTATAGCACATCAGGGACGCCCCGGCGATAAAGAATTCACATCCTTGGCCGTACATGCAAAAACACTAGAATACTACACAAAAAAAATAGTAACCTATATTGATGATTTATCTGGTTCAGTCGCAAAACATTACATAAAATTAATGCGCCCCGGAGAAATAATTCTTTTAGAAAACGTAAGATTCAATTCAGAAGAACTATTAGATAATCATCACGACCATTCAAAAACACACATGGTACGAAACCTAAGCCCTCTTATTGATTACTACATAAATGATGCATTCGCAGTATCACACAGAAATCATGCATCGATTGTAGGATTTCCAAGATTATTACCATCAATCGCAGGCAGAATTATGCAAAAAGAAATAGAAATACTAACAAAAGTACAAAAAAATCCGGAAAAACCATGCGTTCTTGTTTTTGGTGGAAGCAAAATAAAAGACACACTAAACGTTATACAAAAAATGTTCGAAAATAATTCAGCAGACAAAGCTCTTTTATCCGGCGTAGTTGCAATATTATTCTTAAAAGCCAAAGGCATAAAAGTCGGCAATAAAGTAAAAGCACTACTAAAAGAAAAATCAACAACAAATGACATATTAAAAGCAAGAGAATTAATGACAAAATACAATGAAAAAATAATACTCCCTATAGATGTCGCACTTGATGTTAGTGGGAAAAGAGAAAATATAAACATAGAACAACTCCCAACAGAATACAACATATCAGACATAGGAGATAAAACAATCAAACTTTTTGAAAACGAAATAAAACTAGCAAAAACAATAATCGCAAACGGCCCTGCCGGATATTTTGAAAAACCACCATTTGACAAAGGAACAAAAAAAATATTAACCGCAATTGCAAATACAAAAACCCTAAGTGTTATTGGTGGAGGTCACACAGCCATGGCCGCAAAATCATTAGGAATTATAGACGATTTAAGCCATATATCAACCGGTGGCGGTGCATTCATATTATTTATGACCGGAACCCCACTACCGGGAATTGTAGCCCTTATAGAATCCAAAAAAAAATACTCTAAAGATTACCAATATAAAAACAACATCAATGACCTACTTATTATTCCGGAGGAAAAATTATGAAAATCAGAGTCGCAATAAACGGATATGGAACAATAGGTAAAAGAGTTGCAGACGCCGTAACATTGCAAAATGACATGGTAGTTTCCGGTGTTGTAAAAACCAGACCAACAATAGAAGCAAAATTCGCAATCGCAAATAATTATCCGCTATACGTTACAGATGAAAGCAAAATACCGGCATTTGAAACTGTAGGAATTCAAATAAAAGGAACACTTACAGACCTACTAAAAGATTCAGACATAGTTGTTGATTGTTCTCCCGGAAAATTCGGAGAAACAAACAAATCAATATATGCAAAACACGGAATAAAAGCAATATTTCAGGGCGGAGAAAAAGAAGAAGTAGCAGAAATGTCATTCAACGCTCAAACAAATTTCAGAAACTGTATAGGAAAAACATACGTTCGTGTCGTATCATGCAACACAACAGCCCTTTGCAGATCTCTAGGCGAAATAGAACGCAAATACCAAATAAAAAAAGCAAGAGTCGTTTTAATAAGACGCGGGCCGGATCCTGGAAATTCAAAAAAAGGTCCGGTAAATGCAATTGTTCCAAATCCCGCAACCGTTCCAAGTCACCACGGTCCTGATGTTAATTCAATATTTCCAAATTTAAAAATAGTAACAAGTGCCGTAATTGTACCAACCACATTAATGCACATGCATTCCGTCATGGTAGAATTACAAAATGAAGCAGCAACAAACGACGTAAAAAAACTTTTTGAAAAAGCTCCAAGAATCATAATTGTAAAAGCAAAAGAAGGCATAGAATCAACCGCAGAAATAATGGAATATGCAAGAGATTCAGGTAGAAAACGCTCAGATCTAAATGAAATCGCAATCTGGGATGAAAGCATAAACGTTCTTGGAAATGAACTATTCTATATGCAGGCAGTCCATCAGGAATCAGACGTAATCCCTGAAAACATAGACGCAATACGCGCAATGACGGGTATTTGTA
>WSZW01000184.1 GCA_013139905.1 archaeon | reverse complement strand
GATACACCTGCTATGAATAAACCTGTGGAATAATAAGATAAATTCTTAGAATATATAATAATATATGGCGGTTTAGCGCCTATTTTTTCTTTTTTTATAGATTATTTATTTATAATTTTTTAATATCCCAAAATTTGTAATATGCCTCTTAATCCCGTTCCTATTCCTAGCGAAAATATGAAAAGTTTGATGTATTTTGTTTCATATGCGTCTGTTTGTTCTTTGTCAAGATAATATAATACGAAACCGACAACGATTAATTTTAACGGGAACATTATCCAAGGACCAAAAATATTAATTAAAAATGAAGGAAGTACGTGTTTTTCATATGCGCCGAAAAACGCAATGGCGGTAAATGTTGCGCTTGCATCTAAAAGATGCGATAAAAGGATTGTTTTGTTTTCTTTTGACAATAAGGTTTGAAGTTTTTTGTTTTTTCCAATAAGTTCAAGCACGACATGGGAAACTATGACAAGACCAAAAACAATCAATACGCCATTAAAATTTCTAAATGGAATATATGCCAGTGCAGGGATTAATATAATTAATGGTGATGCTATCCATGCACGATTAAATGAAACTATCTTTTTTTTGTCTAAATACTTGAATAATACAATTAAACTAATGGCCGTTCCGCCGAAAATAAAATCTATATATGGTGTTATGAACAATCTTGATGTTAATATACTATAATCTTCTAAAACACGAACGGACGCCATTGCAACTATCCATAAAGTCCAGCCCAAATAGAAACTTTTGTTAAATTTTACGTCTAGTTTTTTAAATATCTTAAATGCTAAAAATACGAAAAATATAAATATTGCAGCATAGATTAATGTTTCACCAGTTGTATAGGAACCATCCATAAATAATGGATACCAAAACTCATCTAAAAGCCATTGTTTCATACACGACTATTTGCCGATAAGTTATATATATGTTTGAACAATAGAAATTCATGAAACTTAAACTTGATTTGCATGTACACTCACATTATTCTAAAGATGGTTTTGAAACAATACAAAATATAATTCTTGAAGCTAAACGAAAGGGTCTTGACGGGATTGCACTTACAGATCACAACACCGTTGATGGTCTTTTAGATGCCAAAAAAGAAGGTGCAAAACAAAATATTATAGTTATTAGTGGTTGTGAAATTAAAAGTAAATCCGGAGACATACTTGCATACGGAGTAACGGATGTTATCAAAAAAGGGATGAGTGTGAAAGAAACAATTAATGAAATACATAAACAAGACGGTATTGCTGTTGCGGCGCACCCATACCCGGAAATATCTCACAGGACAAAAATGTATCAATTCTTGAAAGTTGGGTTTGATGCTATTGAAACGACAAACGCGCGATCATTATTGATGAATAAAAAAGCCGAAAAAATGGCTAAAAAATTAAATATTTCTCAGACAGGCGGTTCGGATGCTCATAGTTTACGCGAAATTGGAAATGCATATACCGAAATTGATGCAAACGAAAAAACTGAAAAAAGCATAATTAATGCAATTAAATTAGGAAAAACAAGACCACGTCTTGTTAAAAATACGAGCATTTATTCATTTATTTATTGTACGATTAAACGATTTTTAAAATAATAAAAATAATTATAATTAATCTTTAAGATCGCGGTAAAGCGAGTAAAAACGCTGTAAAAAGGTTATTACAGATAATATCACTATAAGATATAATGAATATACTAATACTTCCATGAATAAATACGTTGTAATTGCTGCGGCAAATAAAATTATTCCGCGTTCTGCCCGACCCATAACACCACCATACATTCGTTTATCGGTAAGTGCCTGTGCCTGAGTTCCAAGATATGATACAAGAAGAACACAAATAAGCGTCATTAACGTTAATTCGGTAGGCATTACAGGATTGTATGCAAGACCTACAAAAATTGCAGTATCTGAAATTCTATCAAAAGAATGATCTAAAAAATCGCCTCTTTTTGTAGGCTTTCCTTTTTTTGCAATTTCACCATCAAGCACATCTAAAAAACCATTCAATGCTAAAAATATTGCGGCTAAAACAAGATAATCAGTATAGAAAAAATACCCGGATAAAAATGCGCAAACTAAAGCTATAAAAGTAACTTTATTTGGATTAATGTTAATTATAAATGGGGCTAAAAGCTTGCGTCTTATTTTTGGATGTCGGTTTTCTATTTGTTTTAATATAATTACCACCATACATCCTTTAGTTTTAATACATAAGCCAAAACATTAGACAATAAATTCGCTAATGGCGTTATTATCATTAAAATTACCCACACATAAAGTGGTGGCGATACTACAACGGTTGCAAATAATAATGCCATAATTACAAAATCAAGTTGATCTAAAAGAAATACAGATTCTCCGCGTTTAAAACCTGCACGGCGTTTTAAAAAACTTGCAAAAATATCACCAAACATTGCACCGAAAGCCAAAATAAACGCCAAAGTAACAGTCATTTTTATTTCTGCAGTAGGAATTAAATGATTAAAATTTGATTGAATGAAACCAACCACAATACCAATTATTACGGCAAACAAAAAACCCTCTATTGTTTTTCCTTTGCCTAATATTGGTTTTTTATCAAAAAATAATTTTCCGCGATCTAATGGGTGTGGTTTTGTTATTATTTTTACAAATACCGGTGCCGCGTTTGCAAAATATGCAGGCAATATAAACCATAAAGAAGTTAATATTTGTTCTAAAATCATATCAGTTCACGTCGTTATTAATATTTACTGTTTAACTTAATAAAATAATTATTGTTTAGTTATTCTTGCAACCCCGCAAGCAATTGCTGCATTAGATACTGCAGAGGCTACTTTTTTGGCAACTTTAAAGTCTGTTGCTAGTGGTAGTATATTGTCTTTAGATAATTTTTCATCATCAATTAAACTTGCGATTGCATTTGCGGCGGCTAAATTCATTTCTTTTGTTATATCACTTGCGCGAACGTCAAGAGCGCCTCTAAAAATCCCGGGAAATGCTAAAACGTTATTTACCTGATTTGGAAAATCAGACCTTCCGGTTCCTACAATTTTAGCGCCTGCATTTTTTGCTAAATCAGGCATGATTTCCGGTTCAGGGTTTGACATTGCAAGAACAATTGCGTCTTTATTCATTGAAGATACCATATTTTCAGTCATTACTTTTGGTTTTGAAACGCCGATAAATATGTCTGCGCCCACTATAACATCTTCAAGATTTCCAGTTTTATTTTCTTTGTTTGTTTGTTTTGCAATTTCTATTTTGTAAGCATTCATGTTTTCTTTGCGTCCATTATAGATTGCACCTTTTGTATCACAAATAATTATGTCTTTAACACCATAAGTATGTATTATTTTTGCAATTGCCATTCCGGCAGCTCCTGCACCGGAAATTACAACAGAGACATCATTTTTGTCTTTTTTTACGACTTTTAATGCATTTATAATGGCTGCTAAAACAACTATTGCAGTGCCATGCTGATCATCATGAAATACGGGAATATCCAATTCTTCTTTTAATTTTTTTTCAATCTCAAAACAACGGGGTGCTGAAATATCTTCCAGATTTATTCCGCCAAATGTTGGTGCTATATTTTTGATTGTTTTTATTATTTCGTCGGTATTTTGTGTATCTAAACATATTGGAAATGCGTCAATATCGCCAAATTCTTTGAAAAGAATTGCTTTTCCTTCCATTACAGGCATAGCGGCTTTTGGACCAATATTACCAAGACCGAGTACTGCCGAACCGTCAGAGACGACAGCTATAAGATTTCCTTTTGATGTGTAATCATAAACGCTTTCTTTGTTTTTGTATATTTGACGACAAGGTTCTGCAACACCGGGAGTGTATGCAATGGATAAATCTTCGCTTGTTTTTGCAGGCATTTTTGCTAAAATTGCAATTTTACCTTTTGTTTTTTTATGAGCATCTAAAGCTTTTTCATAAATAGTTTGTTTTTTTTCGTCCATAAATACACCTGTTTAATTATTCAAGAATTACAAATTTTGCTTTTTTTGAGTGAGGATTAATTATTATTTTATCGCCTTTTTTAACAAGTATCATCTTTTCGTTATTATCTGCAATAATATATGCCTCTTCTCGTGTTATTTCTATTTCGATTTTTGATTTTTCGTCAACAATTATTTGCTTTTCTTTTTTGTGGGAATTATTTAATGCCAGACCAATGCCTTTGGTGAACGCCAATCCTCCAACAGAAGAATAATATGCCTCAGAACCATACGGCGTTGATATTACGATACCGTCAGCAACCACGTTATTGAAAATAAGTTTTTTATCAGCATACACATTAAATCTTATTGCTTTTGTCGGTTTTTTATTATGAATTTGTATTTCATTTAGAGCAACTAAGGTTTTTCCTTTTATTTTTGTTTCAAGTTTTGTATATTCTTTTAATTTGTATTTTTTTGTTTTTATGCGCTCAATAATGGTTTTTAAGTCTGTTTCTCTAAAAACGCATTTGTAACAAAATTGACTATGTTTAATTGTTATTTTTGGTATATTTGGATATGTTTTTTCCGAAAATAGTATTGTTCCGTCCCCACCATACGCAAATACAACCTCAGGGGTTTTAGAATCTATTTCAAACTCATTTTTAATAAGCGTTTTTTCAAGCTGTTTTGGCTCTAAACCGACAACAAAAACTTTCATAGTATCTTCTTCGTATTTGTATTTTATATGTTATTGTTTTTATTTTCTTTTAATTCTTTTTCTTGTCTTTTAATCATTGCTTTTTTTATTCGTGCTTTTGCAATTTCTAATGCGGCGACTCTTGGTATTAAACCTTTTTCTTTTGCGTGCTGCAACATAAGTTGCGTATTTTTTGTTATTTTTTCTTCAATCATTTTGAATGCTTCGTCGTTGTTACCGCCGATATATTCAACGTATGATGAAATAACACCGCCCGCATTTGCGACAAAATCCGGAATTACAAGAATGTTTTTATTGTGAAGTATTTCTTCCATTTCATACGACATGGGTATGTTTGATGCTTCTACAATTATTTTTGCTTTTATATTATTTACGTTTGTTTTTGTGATTACTTCCGGTCTTGCGCCCGGTATTAATACATCAACTTCTAATTCAAATAATTCTTTTGTTGTTTTTACGATGCAACCAGGATAATTAATTACTGATTTTGTTGTGGTTTTTATTTTAGTTAATTTTTCAACATCAAAACCGTCTTCAAAATAAGCTGTTCCTTTTGAATCGGAGATCGCAACTATTTTTGCGCCTTTTTTTGACAGAAATTTGGCGGTAAACTGACCAACGTTTCCGTATCCTTCAATTGCAATTGTGGATTCTTTTACATCGATATTTTTGTGTTTTAGTGCAATTAAAGTAGATAGATGAACGCCAAAACCGGTTGAGCCTAATTCATGTGGAAGCCCGCCCATATTTAATGGCTTTCCTGTAATTGATTTTAAATCACCATTTGTCTTTGCAAATGTTTCTATTTCACGTTCACCCATATTCATGTCGGGTGCTGCAACATAATTATTTAGACATATGACTTTGATTGCCCGTGCAAACGCTGCTACGATTTCCTGTTTATTTTTAGCTTTCGGATCTGCTATTATGCTTGATTTTCCGCCGCCAAAAGGAAGATCTGCGAGTGCGCATTTCCAAGTCATAGCTTGTGCCAGACCATATACTTCTTCTTTGGTAACGTCCGACTCCATCCGAATTCCGCCTTTTGCAGGACCTAATACTGTCGAATGAATTACAATAAATCCACGCATTTTTGTTTTTGGATCATAGACCTCTAGTATTTTTTCCGGACCGAATTCATCATATTTAATTTTAACCATAATAACAATGCCTTTAACGTTTTTTCCCAACAAGATAATCATAGACACTCAAAGCCGCGGTTACTCCTTGAGCGGCTGCAATTATTGTCTGTTTATCTCTAATATTTGTAATGTCTCCAGCGGCAAAAATGCCTAAGGTGGATGTCTCGCATTTTTTATTTACTATTATTTGACCGTAATTATCAAGTTCCACACATCCTTCAATCCATTTTGTTTTTGGAACATAACCGATGCTTACAAAAATACCATCCAAGTTAATTGTTGTTTCTTTTTTTGATAAGGCATTTTCTACCACTATTGCTTCTACTTTAGTTTCGCCAATTATTTTTTTTGGAACTGCGTCAAGCACGAACTCTATGTTTTTTATTTTTTTTACGTGATGAACAACGTTTTCTTCGGCTCTAAAATCTGAACGTCTGTGTATCAAATATACTTTTTTAGCTAATTTTGATAAGTATTCTGCTTCTTCCAAAGCGCTGTTTCCGCCACCAATAACGGCGATTGTTTTTTCTTTAAAAAATGGACCATCACAGGTTGCACAATATGATACGCCTTTTCCTTTAAGTTCGTTTTCACCCGGAACATCTATTGTTCTTGGTGATTTTCCTGCAGAAATAATTACAGCTTTTGCAGAATATGTTTCGCTAGTACCTTTTATTTCGAAAATATCATCTTTTTTAGTCAATGTTTGTACTTTATCATATACTAATGTTGCGCCTGCGGCTCTTGCCTGCTCGTCGAACTTTATCATAAGTTCCATTCCGGAAATACTTAGAAACCCGGGATAATTTTCTATTGTGGTAGCTGTCCCTGTTTGCCCTTGTGTGTTTTCTGTAATTACAAGTGTTTTTATTTGCCTACGTGATGCGTAAAGTGCCGCCGGAAGACCCGCTGCAGCACCGCCAATTATTATAAGATCGTAATTTTCCATTGATTTCACCTATTTTTTATTATCATTTTCCAATTGTTCTAGTTTTTCTAAAATTTTATTTTGATTATCAAACATTCGTTTTTGAATAGGATTTACATGTGCATAAATCTCGGATTCGGCCTGATATGTTTTGAACACTTTCAAATCAAGATAACCAATTACGATTAAACCTATAATTGTTACAATTGTTAATATTCCCAGCCATTGTGTACTTCCTAAAAATGAAAAAGTTGTGTATGTTTTCATGCTTGTGACTAAAACAAATAAAAGCATAAAAAACTGAACGTAAGAAAGCCAATATTTTCCGCGATCCATCGCAATTTTTAATTTTACAAGAAAGGTTTTCATGAATTTTCACTTATGTTTAATAATGGTAACGAAGATATTTATGTTCTTTTGCCAAACATCGATTGGAAACAAATAAAATGTTGTTTTTTTCTGCTAATTTTTCTGCATTTTTGTTTGTTATTCCAACTTGCAGCCAGACGACTTTAGCGCCGATTTTTATTGCTGCTTTTGTTATTTCTTCGGCTTCACTGCTGGGTCTAAAAACGTCAACAATATCAACTTTTTTATTTATGTTTTCTAACGATTTTATTGCCGGAATTCCTAAGATATTTTCGGCATTTGGATTTACCGGGATTATATTGTAACCTTTGTATTTAAGATACGCCCCGCAAATATTTGAATCTTTATTTTTGTCTTTTGAAATTCCGACAATGGCTATTGTTTTTGAATTTTTCAATATGGATTTTATTTTATTTGTGTTTTTTTCCATTAAACGCACACAGGTATAGATAATTTAAATCTTTTTTAGTGCAACATCTAATTTTTCTGCTAATATGGTTTCCGGCATTGCACCTACGAATCTATCAACTTCTTTTCCGTCTTTTAATAAGACTAATGAGGGTATTCCCTGTATTGCAAAGGATGCTGCCAGTGCCTGTTCTTCTTGTGTGTTTAATTTTGCAAACTTTACAATTCCTTTGTATTTTGGTGCCATTCCTTCAAAAACCGGTTCCATCATACGGCAAGGAGCGCACCATTCTGCCCAAAAGTCGATAAGTATTGGTTTATCTGAATTTTTCACTTCTGCTTCAAAATTTTCTTTTGTAATATATACTAAATTTTCTGTCATTTTAAATCACCTTTTAGTTTATGCGAGATATAGACATTGTCTAGATTAAACTATATAAATGTTTGTATACGTATAAATATCATGAATTATGAAATTAATAAGCTAAATGAACTTTTTGAGAATGTTTTAGGGCTTAAAACGATGGATTTGACTGTTTTTTTAAGCTTAAAAAGTGATAAAGTCATTTGTTCTTACGAACTTGCAAAAACGCTTAAACGGAACCAAAGCACGATTCAGAGATGCTTAACTCGTCTTGTACTTTCTGAACTTGTGTATCGACGAAGTGTTTGTTTATGCGATGGTAAAAAGGGACGTTTTTTCGCATACATACGCGTTGATAAGGAAACGTTAAAACAAATATTTCGTGATAAAATACAAAAAAAATACGATGAACAACTGGCGCTTATTGCATCGATTTAATTATTGATTTATATTCTACTTAGTACTCGTAAGTACTATACACAGTTATATAGTTTCGAAGACAATAATATTGTTAAGGCGAATATTATGAATCTAAATTCCGTATACCGTAATGTTGCAGACAAAGCAGTTGATGCTATTAGCGATATTTCGATAAAAACAGGACTAAATAAATTTCCAGAAAAAATAGTTGTTTTGCCCCAATACCTGCTTCCGAAAGGCGTTATTGCTGCTGTTGGTGAAACATACGACAGCACTAAAACGTTATTTTTAAACGCGCAAGCAACATATAACATCCCATATAATGAATTTAAAGGTATACTTACTCATGAAATGACTCATTTGTGGGAGATGTGTGGCGGAAAATTAAGCGAAATTCTAACACCTCAAAATGCATACCAAGAAGCACTTTTAGATGGTCCGCTCACAGATACATCAGCTAATGAAGGACGCGTTAATTTGGTTGCTAAAAAACTATCTGAAAAATTCGATTATGGAACCGAAATATTAACTTCTGCATACGCAGAAGCCACCACTTACTTTAGTGGACTTATGTCAGTAGCAGCAAAGATGCCCGATGTTGATGCATATCACAGAATTACGGATTGTAGCAACTGCAATAAATACGGTTGTTAAAAATTAAGTTCTGTTTTTATAATATTTTTCGTAAATGTAAAAAATATTTATAAGCAAACAATACACTAATTTATTATGAATTTTTTATTGCTTTATGACATAGGTTTGATTGTTTTTTTCGCGACAGTTCTCGCACTACTTGCTAAATTACTAAAACAGCCAGTAATACCCGCATACATTATATCCGGATTTTTTTTAGGTCCTCATGGGTTTGCACTCATAACTAATGAAGCACTTATCACATCATTATCAGAAATAGGTATTGCACTTCTTTTGTTTACTGTTGGTATGGAAATGGACATTACTAAATTAAAAAATGTAGGTAAAATCGCATCCATGGGTTCGATAATTCAAATACTATTCATTGCCGGCGGAGGATTTATTCTTGCTACATATCTTGGATTTTCACAAATAGAATCTATATATGTCGCACTTGTTGTATCTTTTAGCAGTACAATGATTGTTATAAAATTGTTATCAGACAAAGAACAGTTAGATACATTAAGCGGTAGAATTTCTGTTGGGATTCTTTTGGCTCAGGACGTTTTAGTTGTTCTTGCCATGTCATTTATGCAAAATATGACTAATATATCTATGTCAATTCTTGTACTTGTGATGTTTAAGGCTATTGGTCTTTTTGCAATTGCATTAGTCGCAAATAAATTTGTTTTTCCTAAATTTCTAAAATGCATAGTAAAAGATAAAGAACTTGTTTTCTTGGTTACTTTATCGGTATGTTTTATGTTTAGTGCGATTGCGTATCTTTTAGGCTTTTCTATTGCAGTTGGTGGATTTCTTGCAGGAATAAGCCTTGCCGTATTTCCATATAATTTAGATATTTCCAGTCGAGTAAAATCACTTAGAGATTTCTTTACAATATTGTTTTTTGGATCTATGGGTCTTGCAGTATCTTTTTCAAATATTTCAACAATTTTAGTTCCAATAATTGCACTTTGTTTATTTGTTATTTTTGGTAAATTTTTAATTATCTCTCTTGTTAGTTCTATTTTCGGATACAAAAAACGGGTTTCAATATTTACGGGACTTTATTTAAGCAATGTTTCAGAATTTTCATTAATTCTTGTTGGTATTGGTTATACGTTAGGTCATGTATCTTTGGACTTAGTATCAATTGCAACCATATTGGCATTGATTTCAATTACAATTACAAGCTATACTATAAAATATGATGAAAAAATACAAAAAAGAATTCGTCCATTTTTTTCTTTTGTAAACAAAATACGCATATTCAAACACAATTATGAACTTTCAAATATTAGCGAATCTACAAAAAAATTAAAAGATCATGTTATCCTAATTGGGGCTCACACAATGGGTCAAACAATAATTGACAAACTTAAAAGCAGCAATATTACTTTTGTTGTTATTGATTATAATCCTGAAATTGTTAAAAAATTGATTAATGCAAAACAATATTGTGTTTATGGAGATATAGCACATTTTGATGTATTAGAAGATGCAGGAATAAAACATGCACGTATTGTTATATCTACAATTCCTCAAATGGAGGATAATGCAATTTTAATTGAGCGCACAAAATTGGCAAATCCGCAGGCAAAAACCATCCTTACTTCGACTACAATTGATGAAGCATTAAAATTATATTCTCTTGGTGCTGAATTTGTCATCATACCTAAACTTGTCAGTGCGGAGAGAGTTGGCGGAATTTTCAAAAATGTGTTTAATAAAAAGGATACTACTCTTGAAAATATGAGAAAACATGAAATAAAATATTTAAAACGAAAAGAAGATGAAGAATATTTGCAATTCTACGAACCGGAATATTTACAAAAGTTGAAAGAGACGATTGACGGAAAATAGAATCAGGTTAATTTTAATCACATTTTCAATCGTCGACTTTTCTAATGTCTAGCGTAACAACTGATTCATAAATACCAAAAGCGTCTTTCGGAACATCATATAATTCACTAAATTTTTGAATCATATGCGCTGCATCAACATCACTTATTTCATCTAAATCTCTGAGTTGTGGTGGTACTGCAGCCCCTTTCGGATCATCTGCAAACTTATAAATTCCACCACATACATAAATACAGCTTTGCCCAAGACAAGTCAAATTTGATTTGACGCCTTCAAAAATATACATCTTATTATGACGATATTTTTCTAAATTTTCCTCTTTCATACCAACAAATTTTATGGATATAGTTTTATTATCACCTAATTCATTATCGAAACCAAATAATGTTCTACCTATCATCATATCACCTCAGTTTTAACCACAACAAAGTAGTTGTTATTCTTTAGTTGTATTTTATAGAATATATAATTATTGACTCTATTTTTTATCAAAAGTAAATATTTATATAGATTAATAACCGTTTGATAAATTATGAATAATAATAATAATAATAAGCAAAATTATGATATTCCGTTAAATGTCCTTTCAATAAAAGACCGGAAAATACTAAAAGAATTATTTGATGATGGGAGGCGCCCGTATTCGGTCATTGCAAAAAAAGTAGGATTAAGCAAAGAAGTTGTAAATTATCGCGTAAAAAAAATATTAGACCAAAAAATACTGATTGGTTTTAATACGGTAATTGATATAAACAAATTAGGCTGGCAAAGTTATTTCGTACACACTAAATTAAAAAATATTGATGTTAATATTGAAGAAAAAATAATTAACTTTATAACAGAACATCCAAATATTGCACAAGTCCTAAAATGTATCGGAACGTATGATTTAGTCTTAAAAGTTTTTGTTAAAGACTATGTTGAAGCAAATAACTTAATGAAAAATATTGAAATAAAATTTAAAACATATATTGGAGAATACTATATTGATTTTGTTGACCAGGAAATTCCAATACCGGTTCCATTTTTATATGCGCCATTTAAAATCAAAGAATACAACAGCATCCCTAAAAAAGATATAACACCTGTTTCTATTTTACCAACAGACTTACAAATTTTAAAATTATTATCAAATAATTCAAGATTACCTGTTGCAGATATTGCAAAACAACTAAATATGTCTAGAGAGCTTGCAAGACATCACGTGAAAAAACTTGAAAAAAATAAAATGATAATAAAATACAGACCAAGTGCACGATCAGGAAGTAAAGCAGTTGGATATAGCTGGTATTTTGTAATGCTTAAATTAAATGAATTAAATGATGACAGATACAAAAAATTACAATTTTACATCATAAATAATCCAAATATGACTTATTACTATAAATGTGTAGGATCGCACGACATCATGTTTGAAATTCGACTAAAAACAAGTGATGAATTCAATATGGTAATTATGGATATAAGAACAATACTAAAAAATGACCTTAAAAGCCATGAATTGACAATCATATTGAAAGAATACAAATACACGTATTTTCCGGATTGTTTGTTAAAATCATGACGATTACTTTGTTATTTAAACAAGTTTTATCCGCCGGAAATTATATCCAGAATTTCTAATTTATCCTGATCTTTTATTTTTTCGTCTAATGTTGCAATTGTTCCGTTAAGCTTTACGAGTACTGTTTCCGTGTTTATTTTTTGAGTATTTAGAAGTTCTTTTAGCGTTATTTCTTTTTTGTATGCTAGTTGTTTCTTTTTTCCTTTGCGTAATAATTCTATAGACATAATACTCATTATATAGACAACTTTTTATTCTTTTTTCTTTTTTATTGTGTATAATTTTACCAAATCAGAAAAGGAGCGCTCTTCTTTTATTTTTTCTTTCAAGAATGTGTTTAAGTATCGATGGACTGTGCTTTTTGATATTTTTGTTTTTCGTGCAATCTCCATAGTCCATAATCCTTTAGGGTTATTTCTCATAGTTTCTATTATTCGCTTTATTTTTTCCGGATCCGGACCTGGATTTCTTCCCATAGTATTAATTAGGATTGTTGTTGAATAAATAGGTTTTGATTAAAATCTTTATATGCCCGAAATAACAGATAGTAATTATGAAAAAATATAGCGAATATGATTCTAGAAAACTGCTTGAAAAATATAAAATTCCAATCCCCGAAGGCATACTTGCCAAAAATGGGCAGGATGCGGTTTTGGCTGCAAATAAGGTAGGTTATCCTTGTATTATGAAAATTATAAGTCCTGATATACTCCACAAAAGCGATGTTGGCGGCGTTGTTATAAATATATTGAACGAAACACAAGCAAGAGATGCGTTTTTAAAAATAATATCAAGTGCTAAAAAACAAAAACCTGATGCTAAAATTGACGGGGTTCTTATTGAAAAGATTGTGATTGGAAAAGAATGTATTGTTGGCGCATCCAGAGATCCGCAATTTGGTTCGATTTTGATGTTTGGTCTTGGCGGTATTTTTGTTGAGGTTCTAAAAGATGTTACGTTTAGATTGATTCCTATTGAAAAAAAGGACGCACATGATATGATTCGCGAAATCAAGGCATATCCGATTTTAGAAGGAATTCGTGGTGAACCTCCAGTTGATATTTCTGCTATTGAAAAAACATTATTAAAAGTGTCTAAAATGGTTCAAAAAGAAAAAATAACGGAACTTGACATAAATCCTTTGATTGTAAATAAAGACGGCGTTATTTGCGCGGACTGCCGAATGATTTTTGAGTGAATGTTTCAATAAATTAAAAAAAGTATACAACAAACTAACTATTATGTTCTTAAATAAAAAGAAAGTCGCGCTTACGCGTCTTAACAAGGCAAAGCACGAAAATCTTGTTGATGTAGACATTATGCCATTGGTGGATTTGATAAATAAACATCCTGCATTTTATACGACGTCTTCTTGTCTTGGTCGAATTGTTGTAGCTGAATCTCCTAAAAATGATAAAAAACGCGAATATGTATGGCTTGGAAAATGGCATAGAAAAGTTGAAATTACAGAAGTAAAGAACGCCATATTAAAACATGAAAAAAATATATTATGGTTTAGAATGGATCCATTAATATTGCATATTTGCTGTGACACCCTTGACGATTGCGACGCACTTCTTAAATGCGCTAAAACCGCGGGATTAAAGAGAAGCGGTATTGTTCAGGTAAAACCAAGATTTATGGTTGAAATTATGGGCGTTGATAGTGTATGCGCACCAATATTGTCTGAAATTGATGACAAACAATTAGAAACACTCATTATAATAGCAAATACGCGTATGGATAAAAATTTGAATAAACTAAAAATATTTAAAAAAGAAATTAGTGTTCTGTAGCACAAAAAAAAACAGAACAGCCATTAAAAACAAAAAATTATTTTATTTTCGTTTAGGTTTTTCAAACGTAGATAAAAGTTTATCTTTTTTTGCATCCATACCTAGCGTTTCTAAAATAGCATTATGAGGTTCAAATGATTTAAATATGTTTTCTGTTGAAGATATAAACTGATCCACACGATCTAAGTATTTACCCCATTTTACCTTTAAGTCTACCAAAAAATCCTCGTAACAACTTACATTGCCATGCATTGTTATCATCATTGCGGTTTTGCCAGTAAAACCATTTCCTCTGGAAAAAAACATAACTTTGGAATTTGCAATCAAATCAGTTATGAACGCATCTACAACTTCTTTTTTAGAATAATCGTTCCACGTAAATGTTGTAAAGACAACTATATTTAATCCCATTTTCTTAAACGATGACATTGCATGATATGATTCAATGTACTTTTCCCGTTCTAGTTTTTGTCGTATTCTTGTAACTGTTGGCTGACTTATTTTTCGCTCTTGTGCTATGTGTTTATCCGGTTTTCTTCCACTTATGAGTAATTCAGCAAAAACGGTCTTTTCTTTATTTTTTAACATAGTATCTTATTAATCAATAAATTATATATGTTTATGTATGATAAATGAGGAAAAAAAATATTTTTGAATATAATTAAAACGAATTTACTATAGGGGGTTATATTTTTCAATAAGTATTCATTAATTAAATAATAATGTATATAATTATGCCATTGAAGAATAAATATAATTAATTAAAGTATAAATAATTAATAAAAATATAAAATTTAACCCAGTAAATTAATTGAGAATTCTTTTTGCAATGAAACATAATAAAAATTAGTTCGATAGATTCTTTTTTTGTTTAAATGACGACATATTACTTTCAATATTGTCTAATAATACTTTTTTAAATTCTTCAATCCCTGCACCCGTTATTGTAGATGTAAAATATACAGGACAATCTATATTTTTTTCCAAATAATCAATCGTATCTTTTTTTGCGGCATCGGATTTATTCATACAGGCGAATATTTTGACGTCAAAATTATTTTTTATTTCATCAAATAATTCTAATTGTTTTTCTTTTGGGTAGGCAATTTCACTTACGTCAAAAACAAAAACAATTATGTTTGATATGTTTTTTATTGCAGAAATTGCGCGAAGTTCTATGTTGTTTCTTAATTTTTCAGGTCGATCTAAAAGTCCTGGCGTGTCTAGTATTTGAGCGCGTTTTTCTAGATACCCTACCATAATGCCTTTTGTTGTAAATGGATAAGATTTTATTTCAGGATTAGCTCCTGTTAATTTTTTTAATAATGAAGATTTGCCTACATTCGGAAAACCTGTCAAAACAATTGATGGTTCGTCTTTAATATCCGGTAATGCGCGTAAGTCTCTTCTTACTTCACCCAAAAACAAAAGATCCTTTTTTATCTGTTTTACAACCGATGCTTCCCGACCATAAAAATCCCTTCTGACGTCGGCAAGTTCTTTTAATGCGGTGACTTTAATTTTTCTTCGATGATGAGATGCTAGTTTTTGTGTTCTTGTTTTTGCCCAAAGAATTGCAGCCATGGATTTTTTGAATTGATCCATATCAATTAGAAGAGATATCATATCGTAATAAAATGGGGTTAATTCATCAGTTTTAAATGTATTTGTTAAGATTTTGCTAAAATTATCGATTATTGTTTGTGCTACTGTGTTTATTCTTTGTATTTCTCTATCCCTCACAGAATCTATGCGCCTTTTTGGATCTATCTTTATCTCTTTTGCTTCACGAGCCGCAGCAAATGCTTTGTCTATTAATTCTTGCTCCCGAAAAATGTGAGGTATTTTAAGTTTCATAAAAAACACGAAAATGGTTTAGTTTAGTAAAGTTTATATTAATGTCTTGATTTTAGTTTAGTTTAGTAAACAATATATTATAAGTATGTATGTGTGACTTATGCTCTTTTTGTTGATTTTTTGTATGTTTTTGTGGTCTTTTGAACTCGCTTGTTGATGGTTAAGTTTAGTTTAGTTACTTAAATAATACAATCAGACTTCAATAATAAAAAATAATAACAACCACAAATAACAACTAGAATATGAACTAAAAAATCTAAATAGGTCTAATTATAACAAATATATAAACTAAAAATACTATAGTAATAATGCGGTTTTAAAATTGCAAAAAAAATAAAAAGGATAATAATTAGAGGTGTTTTTATGGCTATTGAGAGTACATTACTATTTTTTGGTGCAATATTTGTTGTATCAGGACTAAAAATCATATATGAATATGAACGGGGTGTTATTTTTACATTCGGAAAATATTCTATGATAAAAAACCCGGGACTTAGATTTGTAATTCCGATTATTCAAACTATAAATAAAATTGATATGCGTGTGAAAGCAGTGGATGTTCCATCTCAGGATGCAATGACTAAAGATAATGTATCTGCAAGAGTCAATGCCGTAATATATTACCAAGTTGTTGATTCTTCAAGAGCAATAATTGCTGTTGAAAATTATCTTTATGCTATGTCCCAATTAGCACAAACTACTATGCGAAATGTTATTGGTGAAGTTAGTTTAGATGATCTTTTAAGCAAGCGAGAAAATGTATCTAAAAAAATACTTACAATTGTTGATAAAGAAAGTGATCCTTGGGGAATTAAAGTCATAAATGTGGATCTTAAGGACGTAACGCTTC